>JBDKUJ010000280.1:0-5050 GCA_039679665.1 Rectinema sp.
CCACCAGGGAGACAGCCATGACGACCAGGACGATGGTAACCGTGTCGCCGATCTTTCCCCATATTCCGTAGATCAAGCCTATGGCGAGAAGGAGGATGATCATCGGCTCCTTGACTTCTTCCTTCAGGATATCGAAGAAAGTCAGACGACGAAACTGCTTTATTTTGTTTTCGCCGTATTCCTTGAGCCGTTTTCCCGCCTCGAATGCCGCGAGCCCCTTATTCTCGTCCGTCTTGTATGCGCGGATGAGTGTCGCTCTGTCCGCCGACCAGGGGGCTTCCATTCTTTGCATCCATTACCTCCGGAATATTAACAAACACCTGTTGCATTTACATTACGGAAAACGGACAATTCGGTCAAGAGCGGCGGTATGCAGGGTAAATTGAGGGCATAGGTATGAAGGTGTTTCGGGCAGGGAAGACAATCGCGAAAAAGTGCGCGGCGATCGCAGGTCCGCAGCAATCCATTTTTCGTTCTTGCGCGGAAATTGCCGGAGACGGGCATCGAACCCGCACGGCCCTCGCGGGCCAAGGGATTTTAAGTCCCTGGTGTCTACCGATTCCACCACCCCGGCATAAAGAGGCGCGTCCCGCGTCAAGCCGCGGCGGCTTTCAGCGGACCGAATCGATGATAGTCGTCCCGTAACGATGGGTCAAGGCAAATGGGTCAAGGCAAGGGGAAACCGAAAAAATCGGCGAGCCAGACCGCCACGCCATCCTCGCCGACGGAAGGAGCGGTCCTGCCGACTCGCGCCTTCATGTCGTCGGGAGCATTGCCCATCGCGACACCGATGCCCGCCGCGAGCAGCATGTCTTCGTCGTTTTCCGCGTCGCCGAAAGCGATCGTTTCGGCGAGACTGCCGCCGAGGCCGACCAGGCATTCGGCGAGTCCCTGCGATTTGGAAATGCCGGGCGCCATCACTTCCAGCATGAAGGGAGCGGAATAGACTGCGCGGACCGACGGTCCGAAGGTTCTTGCGATTTCCGTTTCGATGGGACGAAGGCGTTCGGGATCGTCCATGAAAATGCATTTCGTGAAACCAAGTACGGGCATGGAATCGAAATCGCTCGCGATCCCTGCGTAACCGGAACGCGCTTCATACCGGAATGTAAACGGAGTTTCGCGTTCATAATGCCACGCGTCTCCGATAAATCCGTGGAAATGCGAATCGAAGCGGCGAGAAAGCGCGATGAGAGACCTGCTCACTTTTTCGTCCAGATGGTGGGCAGTTATGCGCGTTCCCGAGCCGTCGAACACATCGGCGCCGTTCGAGCAGACATAGCCGTCCGCGCCGCCGAATTTGCGTGCATGCGGGAGCGCCGATGCATATACACGCCCGGTGGATACCACGATTTTTCTGCCCGTTTCCCTCGCGGCCGCAAGGGCGGCAACGACCTTCGGAGAGACATGGTATGTCGAATCGAGGACAGTGCCGTCGAGGTCGAGGGCGATATAGCGGTACGCTTCTTTTTTCGGCATCGGGATCTCCTGTCGGGCTGCGTCGGGGCGCGTGCGGACGCGGGCTTTATGCTAGCAGAAAGGCGGCAGGAGCGTCCACGGCGGAGAATGTATCGACATACTGGACACGGAACATCCGTCCGGACACAATCGTGCCATGTCAGGCGCCTCGTTTCTGCTCTCGGGGGTGGACGTAGCCCTTCCGGATCGCATGGCCCGGGGCGCGAGCCTTGCGGTGAGCGATGGCCGCTATGCGAACCTGCGGGACCATTACGGGAATGTGCTGTTTTCCGACGGCAAGCTTTCCGACGCGGATCTTCGCGCGCTGCCCGTGGAAGAAGCTGCGGGGCTCATCGCCGCGCCGCGTCTGGTTGAAATGCACATTCATGGCGCCGGTGGCTGCGGGTTCGAAAGCCTGCATTCCGGCGCCGAGCTGCGCGACGTTGCCGACTTTCTGGAGCGGCGCGGCATCGGTTGCTTCGTTCCTACCATCCTCTGGGACGAAGGAGCCGTTTCAAACCTGATACATTCGATCGAAGAATCGGATTTGGCCCCGGGGCGAATCCCGGGAATCCATATCGAAGGGCCTTTCGTCAATTCCAGACGGAAAGGCGGCATTCCCGCGCATCGCATCGCTGTTCCCGATCCCGGACTCCTCGAGAAAATCCTCGAAGTCTGCCGGGGCAGGTTGAAAATCATGACTCTCGCTCCCGAATTGCCGGGCGTCGCCGGTCTCTATGTCCGGCTTAAGGAGGCGGGAGTGATGATTTCGCTCGGGCACTCCGACTGTACGCTCGATACCGCCGTCCTGCCCGATGCTCCCTATTCGATTACACACCTCTTCAATGCGATGAGCGGTATCGACCATCGCGGCTCGGGCGGCCTCGCCAACCTTCCGTTCGTCGACGGCCGGTCCTGGGTCGAGATGAACGCCGACGGCGTGCACGTCAATGCCGCCTGCATGCGTCTGGCGGGTATGGGTCTCGCCGCGGACCGCCTGATCCTCACATCGGACGCAACCGCTCCGGCGGGCTTGCCTTACGGTGAGTATCGATACTTCGACAGGAAAGTCCGGTCCGGCGCCGACGGCGTGCGGTATGAGGACGAAGGTACTCTCATCGGTTCCAACAAACTGGGCGGCGGCATTCTTTCGAGCTTTATCGCGGCTTCCGGACTTCCTCCGGATCGCGCCATCCGCGCCATGAGCGCAAACCCTTCGGCCGCCCTCGGTTTAGGCGGCGGGGGAGGGGAAATCGCCGTCGGCGCTCCGGCCGACCTTTTCCTTTGGACTGCCGATTTTGCCACAGTGAAAAGGCCCGAGGGATTCTCCCGTCCGGCCGCTCCGGAGGCGGAGACATGAGCACTTTGAAACCACGGGCTGTCTATGCGGAAATCGATCTGGACGCCATCCAGCGCAACCTGCGGCGCGTGAAGGCCATGACCGGCGGCAGGGCGGTATGCGCAGTGGTCAAGGCCGATGCATACGGTCATGGTGCGTTGCCGGTTTCGAAAGCGCTCGTAGCCGCCGGGGCCGACATGCTCGCGGTCGCGATTCCGGAGGAAGCCCTGGAATTGCGCGAAGCCGGCATAGACGCGCCGATCCTCGTCCTCGGCCATACCGACCCGTCCAATGCCGGCATCGCGATTGAGTATCGCATAACGCACACGGTGTACGATCGCCCGCTCGCCGTCGCTCTTTCCGATGCGGCCCTGCGCGCGGGTAAAACCGCTTCGGTCCACGTCAAGATCGACACGGGGATGAATCGCCTCGGGCTCAGGCCTTCCGATTCAGGAAGCTACGCGCGCTTTCTCGGCGGACTGCCTGGCCTGCGCGTCGAAGGTATCTACTCGCATTTCGCGGATGCCGATGTGCCGGGAAGTCCGTTTGCACGGGAACAGTTCGCACGGTTCCGCGAAGCGCTGGATGCGTTCCGGAGGGAGGGCGTCGATCCGGGAATCAGACATATCGCTTCATCGGGCGCCGTGCTGGAGTTTCCCGAAGCATACATGGACATGGTCAGAACCGGTATTCTTCTCTACGGTCTGTCGCCCTCCGGCGCGCGCGAGTCTCCGGAAGGATTCACGCCCGCGATGCGTCTCCATGCCGGAATCACGCTGCTGAAGACGGTTCCCGCGGGCGAATCGGTAAGCTACGGGCGCACCTATCGGACATCAAGGGAGTCGCGGATCGCGACGCTTCCCATAGGCTATGCCGACGGCTATTCGCGCGCGCTTTCCAACCGGGCTTTCGCGTCGCTGCACGGAAAGCGCGTACCCGTAGTGGGACGAGTCTGCATGGATCAGTGCATGCTGGACGTGACCGACGTGCCCGAAGCGCGCGAGGGCGACGAAGTTCTTCTGTTCGGCGGCCCCGCCATGCCGGTGGGTGAAATCGCCGGTCTCCTCGGCACGATCGATTACGAAGTCGTGTGCATGGTGAAAAAACGCGTACCCAGAGTCTATCCCGGGAGAAGCGAAGGATGAACGGCGACACTTCGATTCCGCATTTCCACAAATATCAGGCGCTCGGCAATGATTATCTTGTCATCGACCCTTCCGAATTTCCCCTTGATCCCGCGCCGGATCGGGTTCGTGCGATATGCGACCGCAATTGCGGCGCGGGCTCCGACGGGATACTTCTCGGGCCATTGACGGATCCCGGCGGAAGCGCGGCTCCGTTCGTGCGCATATTCAATCCCGACGGCTCGGAGGCCGAGAAAAGCGGAAACGGTGTACGTATTTTTGCCCGGTATCTTATCGATAAAGGGTTCGCCGGAAACGCCGCTTTTCCCCTCCTCACCAAGGGAGGTCCGGTTTCCGCGCGGCTGGTCGACGCCGAGGCGGGCCTTTTCGAAATCGATATGGGCGCAGCTTCATTTTCCGCGGCGTCGCACGGTTTGTTCTGGGAGGGCGGCCAATTCGTGAACGAGCCCCTGTCCGTCGGCGGAGAAACTTTCACGGCCACTTTCGTCTCCATGGGAAACCCGCACTGTGTCATCAGCGTGCGATGTGCGACCCGGGAAATCGCCGAACGGTACGGCCCCCTCGTGGAGAGGCACCCGATGTTTCCCGAACGTACCAACGTGCAATTCACGGAGATCCTCGACCGCGATTCCATCAAGATCGAAATTTGGGAGCGCGGTGCGGGCTATACGCTTGCTTCCGGTTCCTCTTCCTGCGCCGCGGCGAGCGCCGCGCGCCGGCTGGGCCTCGTCGACGACGAGGTGCGCGTCTTTATGCCCGGCGGCTTTCTCGACATCGAGATGTCGGATGACAGAGTCCTCATGACGGGGCCGGTGCGCAACGTGTTCGAAGGCCGGTTTTCGCCGGACTTCCTGCGCGGTATCGGAATGGAAGGAGTCTGAAATGGCGCCGAAAATCCCCGCGCTGTTGCGCGCAACGCGCTTCGAAGTCGATCTCGACCGGCTCGAAGCGAATTTCCTTGATGTACGAAAGATTCTCGACCGCAGGCCCGGGAAGAGGACGAAAATCGCCGTCGTGCTCAAAGCGGACGCATACGGGCATGGAGCGGCTGCCGTGGCGCCCGTTCTGCTCGATTCGGGCGCGGATGCGATCGCCGTCGCCACGCTTT
>JBDKUJ010000281.1:0-7215 GCA_039679665.1 Rectinema sp.
ACGACGACCGGCAGCATTCCGATGCCCATGACGGAAGCCGCCCAACCGAAAAGCGGAGGAAGGAAAGTGGATCCGCTGTATGCTGCCGCCATCTGGTACCCCATGAGATAAGGTGCCTTCTCCTTGCCGAAACGTGCCGGTGTCTCATGGAGCATACAGGGATAGATCGGTGCGCAGCCCAAGCCGACAAGGATGAATCCCGACAACGCGAAAGCCTGGGGAAGAGGCAAAAGGATAAGAAGCGCCCCGACGAGTATGACCGACTGGCCGGACCGGATCAGCACCGTGTTGGAAAGCTTCATGGTGAGGAATCCCGTCGCCAGCCTTCCGGCGGTGATCCCGCCGTAAAAGAGGGAAACCCATTTCGCCGCCGTCGCGGGATCGAATCCTCTGGTGTTCACGAGATAGCTGCCGCCCCAAAGCCCCATTGTGGCCTCGGTACCGCAGTAGAGAAAAAACGCGACCATGGCGGTTTTCATGCCCCCGATTTTGAGGGGATGTGCCGGTTTCCCGGAGGGACCAGCGGGAGATACCGCTTCCGTTGTTGCGGGAGGCGAAGCGCCGGACGCCTCGGATTTGGCCGCCCTGCTCCACAGGGGCAGGGCGAAGAACAGAATGACGGCCAATCCGGCCTGGATCAGGGCTACGGTCGAGTACCCATAGCGCCAGGAAATTCCTCTTCCAAGCTGCCCGGCCATGATGAGGGGACCTGTCATGGCGCCCACTCCCCAAAAGCAGTGCAGCCAGCTCATGTGCCGCGATTTGTAATGAGTCGCCACATAGGCATTGAGCCCGGAATCCACCGCTCCCGCGCCCAGTCCCAGAGGAACGGACATAAGCCAGAACCATGCATAGGAAGGCGCGAGGGAATATCCGGCCAGCGAGAGCGCGGTGAGCAGTACGCTGACCAGTGTTACCTTCCCTGTACCGAAACGCCGCAGGAGCCACCCGCTCGACAGGCTGGCGGCGATGGTTCCGATGCATGTCGTCATGAATAGATAGCCTGCGGAACCGAGCGATACGCCGAATTCTCCCCTGATCACGGGCCATGCGGCGCCCAGCAGAGAATCGGGCAGCCCCAGGCTGATGAAGGCGAGGTATATGATGATGAGCAGGAGAAGAGCCATATAGGCCTGTATATCAGCTGTCGATGAAGGAACGCAATCGGGCGATTTCTTCGCGCGTCCGGGACGCGGCGGGCCCGCCGGTCTGCGCACGGCGTCCGACACAGGCCTCCGGCGCAAGGTATGCGGCAAGAGCCGCCGCATCGACGGACACAGAGGCAAAGGCCTCGTGAAGATTCCGGATCTCGGCCGTATCGAGTTCGGCCGGAACGCGCCCCGAGGACAGACACTCCGACACCATCGCCTTGGCCGCCTGATAGGCGGTCCTGAACGGAATGCCCAGCAGGACAAGGTATTCTGCGATATCGGTAGCTTCGATAAACCCTTCCTTCAACGCCGCTTTCATGCGCACCGGCCTCGGTTCCAGCGATGCGACGAGGACGGCGAACGCCTTCAAAGACCCGTCGACCGTGGACTGGATGTCAAACAGCAGCTCCTTGTCTTCCTGGAGATCGCGGTTATAGGCGTAGGGCAGACCTTTTTGCATCACGAGGAGAGCTTGCAGGCCGCCCAGAACGCGCGCCGACTTGCCGCGTATAAGTTCGGCCGGGTCCGGATTGCGTTTCTGCGGCATTATCGAAGAGCCCGTGCTGGCCGCATCGCCTACCCTCACGAAACCATACTCGGACGAAGCCCATAGAGCGATATCCTCGCAGGCGCGCGAAAGATGCACCATGAGAGTCGCGGCCGCGGCGGCATACTCGACGCAGGCGTCGCGGTCGGACACTGCATCCATGGTGTTGCGCGAAGGCCTGCCGAAACCGAGCCGGGTAGCCGTGGTTTCGCGGTTCACCGGCAGACCCGACCCGGCCAGCGCGCCCGAGCCGAGAGGACACTCGTCCGCGCGCTTCCGGCCGTCGGCGAAACGGCCGCAGTCGCGCTCCAGACCTGCGCTCCAGGCCAGGAGATGATGGGCGAGCGTTACCGGCTGGGCGCGCTGGAGATGCGTGTAACCAGGCATGAGAGTATCGACGTGAGCTTCAGCCAGGTCGAGGATGGCAGTCATCGCCTGCGCGATCAGATGCTCCGTCGTACTGAAAGCGCGCTTCAGGTAAAGTCTGAAGGCGACCGCCACCTGGTCGTTGCGCGATCGGCCTGCATGCACCGCCTTGCCCGCCTCGCCGAGCCTGCGCGTAAGCTCCGCTTCGATGAAGGAATGGACATCTTCGCTGTCCGGGTCGACTTTCAGTTCGCCCGAACGGACCTGGGCGAGCATGCGTTCAAGCTCAGCCCCGATTTCCTCGGCCTGGGCCGCTGGAAGTATGCCCGTTCCGCCCAGCATGCGCGCATGGGCGGCCGAACATTCCAGATCTTCCGGGAGCAGCCGGGAATCGACCGAAAGAGAGGAAAGAAAAGCTTCCACATCGGGATGGAGCCCGCCGCCCGATTGCGTGTTTCCTTGCGTGCCCTGCCAGAGTTTTGCCATACCGCAGTATATCAGTCGCCTGCGGGCGCCGTGTAGCCCGAATTGCCGGGCAGAAGCACGTCGGGACCGGCCGCGCTGCCTGAAGCCTCGATCCTGGCCTGAAGCCTCGCCCTGACCTTTGTGGGCAGGCCGAAAAGGCTTATGAATCCGGACGAATCCTTGTGAGAGAACAAAGGCCCGGTCGTGAAACTGGCCAGACTCGCATCATAGAGCGACCAGGGCGATTTGGCGCCGGCCGACAGGATCGAACCCTTGTACAGCTTCAGTGTCACCGTGCCGGTTACGGTTTCCTGCGTGGAATCCACAAAGGCGCAGAGCGCTTTGCACAACGGTCCAAACCACTCGCCCTCATAGAGGATCTCCGCGAAGCGCTGGCCGACGGTCTGTTTGAAAGAAAGCGTCTTCTTGTCCAGACAGAGCTGCTCGAGTTTGTCGTGCGCTTCCATGATGATAGCGCCGCCCGGAGTTTCGTATACGCCGCGAGACTTCATGCCGACCACCCGGTTTTCCACCATGTCCACGATACCCACACCGTGCTTGCCGCCCAGCTTGTTCAATTTCTTCACGAGAGCGACAGGACCGAGCTGCTCGCCGTCCACCGTGACGGGCACACCGTTCACGAAGCCGAGCGTAACGTATTCAGGCATGTCGGGCGCCTTTTCGGGGGTAACACTCATCTTCAGCATGCCGTCGAACTTGGGCTCGTTGGCCGGATCCTCGAGATCCAGACCCTCGTGGCTGATGTGCCAGAGATTGTCGTCGCGGCTGTAGGAATCCGATTTTTTCATGGGGACGGGAATGCCGCGCTTTTCGAGATATTCGATTTCCTCCTCGCGGCTTGCGATGTCCCAGATGCGCCAGGGAGCGATCACTTCCATTTCGGGGGCGAATGCCTTCACTCCCAGCTCGAAGCGGACTTGGTCATTTCCCTTGCCGGTGCAGCCGTGGGCGATGGCGTCCGCGCCCTCGGCCAGTGCGACTTGCGCCAGACCCTTTGCGAGAAGCGGTCTGGCCGCGGAAGTGCCCAGAAGGTATTTTTTTTCGTAGGGGCTGCCCGCTTTGACGAGGGCCCAAAGGTATTCCCTGACGAATTCTTCTTTCTGGTCGAGGACAATCAGCTTGGAGGCGCCGGAACTCAAGGCGCGTTTTTCCATGGTCCCCCAATCGGCTTCCTGGCCGACATCGCCACACACGGCGATCACGTCACAATCATAATTCTCTTTTAGCCATGGAATTATAACGGTAGTATCGAGGCCGCCGGAATATGCCAGTACGATCTTCTTCTTCATGGTTGTCTCCTGATGGGTAGTCTTGTTTTGACGGCACTCGGCCGTCTTGTGTGGAAGGACGGTCAGCGTCGACGGAGGCGGGTGAGGAGAGCAGGTTTTGCGAGCCGAGGATGTCCCGACTCCGGATGCATGGAAATCATGGGACGCATGATATAAATTTCATGCATAAATATCAAGTATATTCGGTGTTTTTTTGCATAAAAAACCAAAAACAGCAATCTTGCAATATAAAAAGGCCGCCTGTACAGGCGGCCTTCCCTGTTTACTCAGCGTCGATCACTTCCACTTGGAGAGATCGAGTTCCTTTTCCGACTTGGCGACGATGGCCGATCCGGCGATATCGCCCGTGACATTGATGCAGGTCCGCCCCATATCGAGCAGAGCGTCGATACCGAGGATCATGGCGTACGCCGAAGCGACGGCCGAGCCTTCGGTAACCTTGAGGCCTACAGACTCGAGGACCATGAGGAGCATGATGGCGCCGGCGCCGGGTACGCCCGCGGTACCGATGCTGGCGAGCGTAGCGGTCAGAACGACCATCGCCTGCTGGCTCATCGTCAACGGCATACCGATCGCATTGGCGATGAATATGGCGCAGACACCGAGATAGATGGCCGTACCGTCCATGTTGATGGTAGCGCCAAGAGGCAGCGTGAACGAGCAGATCGTACGCGGAATACCCAGTTTTTCTTCGGCGCAGCGCATGGTGACGGGCAGCGTGCCATTGGAGGAGCGCGTCACGAAAGCGGTGACCATCGCCTCGTTGGCTCCCTTGAGGAACTTGCCCAAGCCCAGCTTGAAGATGGCGAGGAAACCACCGTATACGCCCACGAGTTGCACGAGGAGACCGATGTACACGGTCAGTGTGACGATAAGGAGAGGGCCTATGGCCTTGGGGCCCTGCTGGGCGAAGACCTGGGC
Source organism: Rectinema sp. (assembly GCA_039679665.1). GTDB lineage: Bacteria > Spirochaetota > Spirochaetia > Treponematales > Rectinemataceae > JBDKUJ01. The sequence goes on from JBDKUJ010000281.1 coordinate 4,761, forward strand.
GATCAGGACGAAAACGCCGATGGGCGCATACTGCATGATGCCGCCCACGACCTTGTACATGGTCTCCGCTCCGGCGTTCACTACGTCGAGCAGGGTGCCGCCGGCCTTGGCGAGCGACTTGTTGGCCGAATCCTTGATGTAGGACAGCGCGATTCCGAAGACGATGGCGAAAAAGATGATCGGAAGGACGTCGCCCTTGGCCAGCGAATCGACCGGGTTGGTGGGCACGATGTTGAGCAGTATCTGCGAAACCGAGGGTACGGCCGCATCCTTGCCTTGGACCGCCGCGTCGCCGACGATATTGAAGCCCGCACCCGGCTGCAGGATGTTGGCGAATATCAAACCTATCACGACCGCAAGCGCGGAAGTGAAGAGATAATACGCCATGATCTTGATGCCGACCCTTCCGAGACGGGAGGGGGCGATGCTGGCCGCGCCGGCGATGAGGGAAAAGAGAATGACCGGTATGACGATCATCTTCAGCAGCCTGATGAAAAGGTCGCCGAAGAATTTCGAACCGTCGACAAAGGGTTTCACCGAATCAGGGAAGAAGCCGAGAATGATGCCGAGTACGGCGCCCAGGACGAGTCCGATGAGGATGCGCGCGAGCAGATTGGTCTTGAAGTACCAATCGAAAATGCCCCGCTTTGCTTTCTGTTCCGCCATTCAAGTCCTCCTTAAGGATAAATCGCGCAACGTAAAATCCGCAGTGCCGAAACCGGACCGCCGGACCGTTTGTCACTCTACACCTGCTTTACTGATGGGGCAAGGAAATAATGTTTTCGCTTCGTTCCGGGGCGCAATGTCGTTTCGTGATGCGGTTTTATGTCTCGGCTTCATGTCTCGGCTTCATGCCGCGATCTATGGACTCCCGGAGCGTATCGGGGAAATACTCAGGCTTTCCCGGAAAATCGGAAGATCGGAGAATCCCACGGAGGAACCGTCATGACAATCGGAGTATTGGGAGGAATGGGGCCGGAAGCCACCGCCTATTTTTTCGCAAGGCTCGTCGAATCCGACAAGGCCTCCCGCGATCAGGATCATCTGCGGATCGTCGTCGAATGCGATCCCTCGATTCCCGACCGTACCGCATTCCTGGAAGGACGGGGAGAAGACCCCCTGCCGGCCATGACTGCGGCTGCCGCCCGCCTCGCCACGGCGGGCGCCGGCATTGCCGGCATTTCATGCATGACCGCCCACGCGTTCCTGCCGCGGCTCAGGGCGGCGACAGCCATGCCTTTCCTCTCCGCTTTCGACACCCTCGCCGCCCGTATCGCGCGGGACTACTCCGGCGCCCGCCGCGTCGGAGTGCTTGCCACTACCGGTTCCAGGCACGCGCGCCTGTACGAAGACAACTTGCCCGGTTTCGAAGTGCTTTGGCCACCGCAAGAGGAACAGGAAACGCTTGTCATGGAGGCGATCTACGGCCGGAACGGCATCAAGGCCGGCAATCGCGGCGAATACCCCCGCGCTCTGCTTGCACAGGCCGCGCGCAGCCTGCGCGAATCCGGGGCGGAACTCATCGTGGCGGGCTGCACGGAAGTACCGCTCGCCCTGTCCCGGGCCGATGTGGATATTCCCTACATCGACCCGATGACGGTGCTGGCGGAAGCGCTCGTGGCCGCCGCGCGGGCGGGCTGAAGCTTCCTCACCAGGGTCTGGAGGCTATCAGCCTTCGAGATCGTTCCCATGCTTGCTCCTCTCTCTTTCCTTGAGGTTGCGCAGAAAATTCTCGGCCGCCCGGCGGGCCATATCCTTGCAGCCGAGGCCGAAAGCCAGGGCTGCCCCGAACGCCGCTGCGGCCAGAATCACCTGGAATACCGTCGACAGGATGCTGCTCCCCCAGCCCAGCTGATCCAGCGCCATCGCCGCGACCAGCACATTACCCACATACTTGATCGTGCGCCCGAGGAAGGCGGGATTCCCCATCGCCGCATTGCGCGCTATCGTTTCCGCGAAATTGGCGAGAAAGGTCACTATCACGACGCCGATTACGCCCGAAATCGCCGCGGCGAAAAGCCTGGGGAGTATGGATGCGGTCCACTCCGCCATGGATGCGGCGATGCCCGCATCGAGCGTCGCGACGGTCCGGAGCAGGGCGATCATCATGACGATCCAAAAGGCGAGGAGCCCCATGAGCTTCGAAGGCGAATAACTCACGTTTCCTGTCTTGAGGAAACCTGAAAAACCCGCTTTTTCGCTTATCCTGTCGAATTTGAGAACGGCGAATATCCTGGAAACAAGGAAACGCGAGGCGATCGCCACAGCTCCCCCCAGAACGATCCACAGGAATGCTCTTATCAACGGCGACAGTCCGGAAAAAAACTCCACCCCGGCCGACCATATTTCGTTCATATGCGTACTCCCCCAATTCCTGATTATTCCGCTTCGGTGACGATCCGGTGGATATCTTCCACCGAAAGGCCGGCGATACCCAGCGTTTCGACCGTCCTGC
>JBDKUJ010000282.1:0-3218 GCA_039679665.1 Rectinema sp.
GCAGAGGAAAGCAAGGACGACAGCTGTCCTCGTTCGGGAAATCATTTTTGCGCCACCGCCACGAGGGAAATCGCGTTCTGGTCGTAAGGCCGTCCGTCGAGGGCGCCGTATATTTCGACTCTTGAAAACCCCGCCCGTTCGAGTATGCTGCGCATTTCAAGCGCCGAATAAAGCCTCAAGGTAAAGGAGCGGTCGATTCGCTCCGCTCCCTTAAGGAGGACCCAGCGGTTGCGCAGGCCTTCCCAGGCGCCGACGACGGAAAATTCGGTCAGTACAGTCCAGCCGTTGCGCTCGAACCATTCGCCTTCGATAAAATCGCGCGCTTGAGTTTCCTTGCCCGCTGTTTCGAGCACGAATTTTCCGCCGGGGGCGAGATTGGAAGCGCATTTCGAAAGCGCCGCCAGATCCTCCCCGGGCGTGGCGAAATAACCGAAACTCGTAAAAAGGTTGACGCAGAGGCCGAATGCGCCGGGGCGCGAAAATTCCCGCAGGTCGGCATGGAGGAATTCGATGTCGAGTCCGGCCGCGCCCGCCGATTCGACTGCGGCTTCGAGATAGGGGCGCGTCAGATCGATGCCTGTCACAGGGAAGCCCCGCGAAGCGAACTCGAGCGAATGCCTTCCGACGCCGCAGCATGCGTCGAGCACAGGCACGCCGGAAGCGACGCCAGTCAGCTTCAGGATCGAGTCGACGGCTTCGGGCACTTCCGCCCAATGCGCTTCGTCGAACATGAGTGAGGCGTAGCTCGTCCAGAAGTCTTCGTCTTCGAACCAGTCGTTTCCTTTCAAATCGCTCTGCGCTCCACCACGAGGGCCATCGCGTAGGTCAAAAGGTCGATATCCATCTCCTCGGAACCCGCGGTGAGGATATCCCTCAATTCTTCCCAATCGCTCCGGGCGAGGGGGGCATCATCATAATCCTGCAGGAAAATGCCGCCCAGAGTACCCAGCCACTGCAGCGCGGCCGTCGGGTCGACGGCGCGGCGGCGAAGGTAGGACTCCAAGATCAGGCTTCTCGACGCTTCCGGCACGAAACCGAATTCGGAAGCGATTTCGCGTCGGGCGATTTCCCCGATCCGGACGGGGGAAACTTCGGCGGTTCTGAACGCACGGTCCATGTCGGACCTCAGTTTTTCGGTAGCTCGCATCTATGCAGTATATCGGCGCGAATCGTTTTGGACCACAGGACCTACGCTACGCACGCAAGCTACGCTTCGCACGCAGTAGCTACGCTTCGCACGCAGTAGCTACGCTTCGCACGCAGTAGCTACGCTTCGCACGCAGTAGCTACGCTACGCACGCAGTAGCTACGCTACGCACGCAAGCTACACCGCACCCGCCGCGATGAGAAGCACCGCAAAATCATACAGAGCGTGCCCCAGGGCGAGCGGGTGGGGTCCGCGGCCGGAAAGTCTGAATGCGGAAAAAACAGCCCCCAGCAGCGCCGCCGAAGCCATCCCGGCGATTCCCTGCGCTCCGTGCGCCGCTCCGAAGACGAGCGAGATCGCTGCGGCGGCCGCGATTTTTCCCATTCCCGCCCTTTCCAGCGAATCCTGGCCGAAGACCCGGAAAAACAGCTCTTCGGCATAACCCACCGCCAGACTCGAAAGGGCGGCGGCGAACACGAATGAGATATCGAGGGGCGCTCGCCGGGCATTCGCAAGGAGCGGATTCGAAAATCCGAAGGCTCCTCCGGCAAGACCGACCGCAAGCGCGACCGCCCCGACCGTACCGGCTATCACGATGGCCCAGGCAAAATCGCCTGGCGAAGGTTTCATCCATCTTTTGACGAAGCCGAAGTGTGCGAAACCCAAACCTTTGTGCATGACGAGCAGGACCAATGCCGCTCTCGAAACATTGCGTGCGGCCGCACCGAGCAGCCATGCGGGACTGAACGGGTCGCCGGGAGAGCCCGGCAGAAACGCGTCGATCCAGAGTGCCGCGAACAGGATGCAGAGTTCGGCGAGTATGGGACCCGGATCGCGAAGTTTTACCATGATTCGAGACTACACCGTTCAATCGGAAGCTGTCGATGCGTGCGTTATCTATCGATGTGCCATGACAGAATCTTTGCGGCCCGGCGAAACGCGTGCGTCAGGCTTCTTGCCGCGCTGCCCGTACGTCGGACTCCACCCGAACTTTTCGCTCTGGGAGTCGTGCTCGGCTTCTATCCGGGCGAACGGGCCTTGCATGCCGCCTTTATGCTCGGTGTGCTGACGGCGAGTGTCGGGCTCACTCTCCGTGCTCTGGAGGGATCTCGCCGGCAGGCCAGGTTTCTCCTTCTGGCGGCCTTCGGCGCCGGGCTCGTAACTGGAACGGGAGCGGTACTGGCGGAAGGAGCACTGTCCTCGCCCCGTTTCGTTCCCGGCACACTCTCCGGAGTGGAGGGGCGCCTCCTTTGTGATTCCCAGGCGACGGCGAAGGGCGGACGGCTCCTGTCGCTCCGTGTCGATACCCTCAAAATGCGCTTTTCCTTAGCCAGTGGAACGGTTTCCTGGCCGAAAGCCAATCCGAGATTCCTTCTCCTCGCCGACGCAGGACGGGATATCGAAACGGGAGCAGCCGTATCGTCAGCCGTATCCTCGGCGGTATCTTCGCCTGCCGTATCTTCGGCGGTATCCTCGCCGACTATGCTTTTCGCCACCGGAGGGAAACTGCTGGCGCAAGCGGCTCCCGGGTTCCTGCCGCATCTGCGTTCAACCTGCCGCGAAGCCTGCCTGGACGCCGTCTGCAGGGCTTCGGGCGAAGCCTCGGGACTTCTAAAAGCATTGCTATTGGGCGTACGTGACGATCTCGACAGCAGCGAGAGTGCGGCGTTCCGGGATTCAGGCTGTGCGCATATCCTCTCGTTGTCGGGGCAGCATCTTTCCATTCTTTCGGGGCTCGTCACCCTGGTTCTGGCCAAAATCGCCGGAAAAAAGAGAGCCGGCAAGGCGGCAGTCGCGTTCGTCTGTCTTTTTGTCTGGCTCGCGGGGCCGAGCCCCTCGCTGCTGAGATCTCTGCTGATGGTCCTGTTGGGCTCGATTTCCGGATTCCTGGATCGCCCGCAGTCGGGCGCCCCCATCCTCTCGCTGGCTTTCACCATCGGACTCCTGTGGGATCCTCCCGCAGCGCGGGGACTGTCATTTACCCTGTCCCATCTGGCCATGGCCGGGCTGTCCCTGCTCGCGCCCCGTTGTGTCTATCTGTTCGAAAAGCGTATCCCGCCTTTTCTGGCAT
>JBDKUJ010000283.1:0-4136 GCA_039679665.1 Rectinema sp.
GGCCGCAAGGTCTGATCGATCGTAGGTCCTACGAGCGGCAGGATGCTTCTGGCGAAAGCGGATTCGGCCAGAAGGGGCCCCACATCGAACAGGGTCTGCAGATCCATTATCACGAGCACGAGAGCCACCACGGCCAACCCTTCGACCACGCCCAACGCGAGCCCGAGGATACGGTCGAGCATTTCGAGATTCGCCGCTTCGAGCCCTCCCCGCACCAGCTTTTCAATAAGCTTCATGACGAGGAATCCGGCGATAAAACAGGCAATGAAGGAAATGATGTAGCGGATCGTGGGCGAAAGGGAGGCCAGTCCCGCTTTTTCGGCCAGAAGTACGGAACCCGAATTGTAGAAAAGCAGAGCGATTACCAGACCGACCGCATAGGCCGCCACCGAGAGCACTTCCGCGACGAACCCCCGCACGAAACAGCGGACTGCGAGCAATGCGACGACTCCCGCGAAGATCCAGTCCATCACGCTCATGATTTTCTCCCGATGCGCTCCAGAATCAGCGCGGCAGCTTTGGCCGCGGCGTCGGCTGCCGGACCTGCACTCATGACTCCGCCGAGCCCTGCGGCCGCTCTGCCGGCGGCTGCGCGTGCTTCAGGATCGTCCAGCCATCCCGAAATCGCTTCGAGAAGAACCCCGGAGGCGGCGTTGTCCCCGACAAGACATTTAGCCGCGCCGGCTGATTCGGCCATGCGGGCGTTTTCCACCTGGTCGCCGCGTGTGCCCGAACCGGCCAGAGGAATCAGGACCATGGGCTTGCCGAGGGCGGCGCATTCCCAGACTGTTCCCGCACCCGCGCGCCCGATAACGATATCCGCTGCGGCAAGGACGTCCGGCATTTCGGCATCGAGATAAGGGAAGGCCCTGTAGCGCGAGGAATCCGTGCCCGAAGCCGCCTCGCTTTCATTGCCCCGGCCGGTCTGGTGCGCCACGAAAGCACGCCCGGTCAGGCCGGGCAGAACGGAAGCCGCAAGTGAATTCACCTGTGCGGCGCCCTGGCTTCCCCCGAGGAAAAGCAGAACGGGAAGACCTTCAGGAACTCCCAGGAAAGCCCGGCCGCGCACAGCGTCGCCGTTGCGGATCGCGGCCCGCACGGGATTTCCCACCGCGCGTACCTTGTGCCGCAGGTCTTCGGGAAAAAGGCCCATAGTGTCCGGCCAGCTCGTCAGGACGAAATCCGCCTTGCGTGCGTTGAGACGCGTCGCCAGGCCGGGACTTGCGTCGGACTCGTGGGTGGCATAGGGAATCTTGAGCGCCGCCGCCGCCGCGCAGGGCGGTACGCTTACATAGCCGCCCTTGGAAAACAGAAAGAGAGGATTCAGCTCCTTGAGAATCTTTCGTGCCGCGAAATATCCGGCGGCGACACGGAAGGCATCGGCGATATTCTCCAAAGAGAGGTTTCTTCTGAGCTTGCCGGAAGGAATGGAGCGGTACTCGATGCCCGCCGACTCGACGATTCGCCGGTCCGATTCCTTGCTCGATCCGATCCATACGATTCTGCCGGTGAATCCCGCCGTTCTGAGGGCTTCGATAACGGCGAGTCCGGGGTAGATGTGTCCACCGGTCCCGCCGCCGGTGAAGGCGATCGTCGGGCCGCTCACCGCGCTGCCTTTCGCATCGAAGGTTCATTCAGGCCGACAAGCTCCGCGTAGGCTGCGAGAGCAGGATCGTCGCCTGAACCCGAAAGTACTTTGCCGGCCAGTACTTTGCCAAGCTGCACGCCTTCCTGATCGAAGGAATTGATGTTCCACGCAAAGCCCTGGAACATCACCTTGTTTTCATAGTGGGCGAGAAGCGCCCCCATCTGCCGCGGTCCGAGTTCCCGGCCGAAGATGAGGACGGAAGGCCTTCCGCCCGCAAATCGCCTGTTCGGGTCGGCGGAGTCCCTGCCGCGTGCGAATGCTACAATCTGGGCGGCCAGGTTGGCGAGAAGCTTGCGGCGCGACGTGGAACCGCCGGATTCCACATCGGACGATTCCTGGTTTTCCGCGAAACCGATGAACTGCAGCGGCACTATATCGGTTCCCTGGTGCAGGAGCTGATAGAAAGAATGCTGCCCGTTCGTTCCCGGTTCGCCGAACACCACGGGTCCGGTCGCGTATCCAAGCGCTTCGCCAGCGCGGTTCACCGATTTGCCGTTCGATTCCATATCGAGTTGCTGCAAATGCGCAGGGAAGCGTGAAAGCGCTTCGGCATAGGGCAGGACCGCCGTGCAGGGCATGTCCAGCACATTCCGTTCATACAGGCCGATCATGGCGTCGAGCATGGACGCATTCTTTCCGATATCCGGTTCCATGGCCGCGAGATCCGCTTCATGCGCTCCTTCGAGAAATTCCGCGAAGATTTCGGGACCGAACGCGAGTGAAAGTATGACTCCGCCGACAGCGCTCGAAGTCGAATAGCGTCCGCCGATGAAATCGTCGATGTAGAAGCTTTCGAGATACTCCGGATTGCCGGCGAGCGGGCTCGTCTGGCTCGTGACGGCGACCATATGTCTGCGCGGATCGAGTCCCGCGGCTTCAAGCCTTGCGCGCACGAGAGTTTCATTCGCCAATGTTTCCTGGGTGGTGCCGCTCTTGGATACGAGGATGAAAATGGTGCTTTCCAGGTCGAGTTTTTGAAGTGTCGAATCGGCGTCGTCGGGGTCGACGTTGGAGATGAAGAAAGCCCGCATCTTGAGCTTGCCGTGTTTCCTTGCCCAGCGTTCGAGCGCGATATGGCAGGCTCTCGGCCCCAGGTCGGAGCCTCCGATGCCGATCTGGACCGCCGTCGCGAATTGTCTGCCCGTGGACCCGCGAATCATGCCCGCATGGATGGCTTCGGCGAAACGGGCTGCTTTCAGCCTTTCGCCTTCGTAAAATTTCCGCAAATCGGCGCCGTCGCGCAGAACGGAGCCTGCGAGTTCCCCCCTGGCAAGATGATGGAGCACGAGCCGCTTTTCGCCTGTATTCATCACCGCTCCGCCTGCGAGCAGACGGAATTTCGCGATGAGTTCCTGTTCCGCCGCGAGAGCCCCGAGCCCGGACAGCAGGCTTTCGTCGACGGGACTGGCGGACCAGTTGTACGTCAAACCGGCGGCGACAGGGATCGAACATGCCGCGATGCGCTCGCGTGATAATTCCGGAATACCGCAACGCATGGTCTTCAGGGGTTTATATGTCGCACACTCGTCCAGATTTCTATATGTGGTCATCAACCGCTCCTTTCTCCCCGACCGTGTCGCTTCGATACGGTCCGGCGTTTCCATACGCTACATGATACGATGCGGAACCATGGCCATCAAGCGGAATGTACTGGCGTCGCATAGCCCTGAAAGCGACGGCATTCTGCCCCTACGATTTGCTTGCGCTTTGGTGGAATACTGGCGTCGAATTGAGTATCTTATTATTTAGAGGATAATTATGAAAAGACTTATTCCTGCTCTGCTTCTGCTTTTGCTTGTTCCGATTGGTGCCTTTGCGGTCGACCTCTATGGGGGTTTGAACGCGTATTACGTCAGCCTGATTCGTCCGGCTGATGTGATGTCCATCGATACCGCCGGTCTTAATCTGGCGGACTTTGCATTCGGCGGAGAAGCGCGGATTATCGGCGGTCCGTTATGGGGTAGCGCTGTGAGCGTATACAGCCCGGGTGACGCGAACTTGCCGCACCGTATCGATGTGCTGCTCGACGGCGGCGTAGGACTTCCCTTGGGCATTTTCCGTGCGGGAGTCGGAATCGGGCCGAATTTCACTGTCGAAATGGGCGATAACGTAACCCGAATTTTCAGGGCAGGCGCTAACCTCAGGCTCACCGGAGATGTTCTCCTGGGACCCGTTTCGCTTGGCGTGAGCTGGATAAGTAAAATCGACTTCAATCGTGCCTCGATTCTCGATGCATTCAAGAATCCGTACGGCCAGCTCGGTGTAGCCCTGCTTTGCCGATTATAGGTTCCAGTCATGCTACCGGCGCCGCGTAAGTCTGTGTAAGCTGGCTTAACTGGCCTAAACCGGCATAAGTTGCGCCCGTCGATTTTTTTGACGTATTTTCCGGGAGCGGATCGCAAGTCCGCTCCCGGATTATTTTTACGGAACGATACGGGCTGCAACGCGAATCCTGCCTTTCCAGGGGAATGCGGGATACTTTTCCAGA
>JBDKUJ010000284.1:0-5175 GCA_039679665.1 Rectinema sp.
TGGATGGTCTTCGGGCCGGGATTCTTCGGCGAGATCTCCCAGTGTTACCGACGACAGATATGTATCGACGGTTTCCTTGAGACCGAGCCAGAAGCGCCTCGGCGAGCAAAGCAGCCCCATAGCGCACACGGTCGAATCGTCGACACAGTCCACCGGCCGGACGTCGCCTTCGGTGGCATGCACCACTTCGATCATCGAAACCTCGGCCGGATCCTTGGCCAGCCTGTAGCCGCCCTGCCTTCCCCTGCCGGAAATCACGAGCCCGGCCGATTTGAGCTGTCCCAGGATGCCTTCGAGATATTTCGGGGAAATGTGCTGCGCCTCGGCGATGCGCGCCGAACAGGTCGTCCCGAAGTTCGCCAGATGCACGAGCGCGCGAATGGCGTATTGGGTTCGAGTGGATACCTGGAACATTGGCGCAGGGGCTCCTTGAGGTTCGTCCTCAATTCCTATCGGAATAATAGGAATATGCCTCAAACACCATATTCGAGTCAATACCCGCTGTCGGAGAAAATGCTATTTCAGCAGTTCGACGTGGTCGAAGCCCCTGGAACAGGCCAGCTCGTCGAAGACGAAACCATATGGCGTGGAACCCGCGGGATGGTCCGCGTCGCCGCCCGAGGCTATGGACTCCGCCAGTATCTTGCCCAGGCCCGGCCCCATCATGAAGCCCTGTCCGCACATCCCCACCGCATGAAGGAAGTTGCGCGCACCCTCGGGGTAACCGATTATCGGCAGACCGTCGGGCGTCATGGGATACATGCCGCGCCAGGTTCTGCGCACGCGAAGATTGCGAAGCCGCGGATAGAGTTCGAGCATCCTGCGAACGCAGAGCGGAAGGAATTCGGAGGTCGAATCCTTGTCTCTGCCCCAAATCTGGGGACGCGGCGTGATGCAGAACACGATCTGCCCGGTTCCGCACTGGTAGAAGTAGTAGTTGCTCGATTCGGCGTCGGATCTGATATCGACGATCATCGGTTCCATGAAGCGTTCGACGGGTTCGGTGACGCCCGCTTCGTGGCAATCCGGATGCACGGGCAGATCGATGCCCGCGAGGCTTGCGAGATCGGCCGCCTCGGCTCCGGCCGCGTTCACGAAGAGGCCGGCCGACCAGGTTTCTCCCCCCGCTTCCAGCGCCTCGACCTTGTCGCCCTTCATCCGTACCGAATCGATACGCACGCCGAAACGGAATGCGACGCCTGAATCCAGGGCGAGTTTGTGGAAGGCCGTACTGGCCATGAGAGGGGAAGCATATCCGTCACCCGGGCTGTATGTTCCGCCCAGAAGATTTTCGGTCACGATACCCGGCGAGAGTTCGGACACGCGTTCGGGGCTCACCCAGTCGATATCGAGCCCCTCGGCTTTCTGTATTTTCAGAAGGTCGAGAAAGGACGAGCGCCTCTGCTCGTCGTAGGCGACATAGAGATAGCCGCCCCGGCGCCACTCGACGTCGAAACCGTGCTCTTCTTTCATTTTCGAGATAATATCCAGCGATTCGAGGCAGATTTTTATCTTGGCCCGGTCCGAATGGGTGGCGCGCACGCCTCCGATGGCCGCGCGGTTCTGCCCTCTGCCCCAAGAGGCTTCATGGTCGAGGACGGCTACGGACAGGCCTTTGCGGGCGAGCTGCCAGGCGAGCGGTACGCCGACCGATCCGGCCCCCGCGATGACGACATCGTAATTGTTCATGGCGCTCCCCTCGATCCGGCTTCCCTGCCGCCCAATCTGGCGAGCCCTTCGTTCACGAGCTCGCCCATCGGCACTTCCATGAAGAGAGGACGCTGGGAACCGGGCTCCACGCGATCGGGATCGACTCCGGCGAGCCGGAAGGCCCGGGGAAGCAGCTGGGAGCAGGTTTTGGACCCGCAGGCTCCCATTCCGACGCGCAGGGTCTTGAGCTGATTGACGTCCCGGATGTCGTTTTCCTTGATGAAACGGACGATTTCGCCCATGGTTACCCTTTCGCAGCGGCACACGATCACGTCCATGTCGGGACAGGATTCGTCGATCACGGGTGTCGACGCTGTTATCGCCGGATTCTGGACCGCGATGCCCGCTATCCGCGCCGAGGCCGCGAGACTCGTTCCGAAGGTAAGCGCCCAGGTGCCGTATTTCCTGAGATAGCGCTTCGCGATGAGGGGCGCTTCTTCCAGGAATTCGCCGTTCTGGTCGAGAAGGCGCATCATATGGCCGGGCTCGAATTCGGCCTCGAATTCCCAAGGAAGGACAACTTCAGCTCCGTTTTCGCCCGTTTTGCGCACGAGACTCACCGCAAGCCCCGGACAGACCGCAAGGCAGGAAAGACAGGAGATACAGCGGTCGCCTTCGAAATACGGCAGATCGAGAATATTCCCGCGCAGGGGGCGCAGACGCACCGCTTTGGTCGGGCAGACCGTAGTGCAGGGATTGCAGGGGATTTCCTCCGTGCAGAAGAAAACGGGCCGCCATTCCTTGCCCGGAACCACCGGCCCGCGGACCATCGTGTCGCCGGGGCGGGATTTGAGGACTTCGCGCTTCTGTATCCAGGTCGGATCCACATCGATGCGCCTGCCGAGCATTTTCGCGAGCGCGAAAGCGGAAATGCGGCCGCCGAACATGGCGCTGGAAGCTTCGGCGATCTCCTCGGCGTCGCCGGCCGCCACCGCCATTATCCCGTATTCGCGGGCCTGCCGCAGGAATTCGTCGCAGGAAGCGAGCCCGGTGGCGATGAGGACAGTGTCCACATCGTATGCCCTGGCCGATCCCGGCACGGGCGCGAACTTGTCGTCGACCTGACAGGTGATGGCGCGCGATACGTGGCCTTCGCCCTCCACCCGCAGCACGGTGGTGTTGAGGTGGATCGGAACGCCCATGCGCCTGACCTTGTCGGCGTGGACTTTGTAGCCGTTCACCTTGCCGAGGAGTTCGACGATGCCGGCCACTTCTATGCCCGCCTGCAGGGCATGATACGCTGCGATCAGTCCCACATTGCCCGATCCGACGATGAGAACCCGCTTCGAGGCTTTTACGAGGTCGCGGTTGACGAGTGTCTGGAAGGCTCCGGCGCCGTAGACGCCGGGAAGATCGTTTCCGGGAAAACTGATGTTTTTCTCGCGCGCTCCCGTGGCGACGACCAATGCGGTAAAATCGACAAGGAGATACGAGGCGCGATCCTTGTAAATGCCCGCCTTGCGGTCCTTGAAAATGGCGACGACCGGCGCGTCCGAAAGAAGTGTTACGTTGGGCAAGCGGCGAAGTTTTTCTTCGAGCCTGACCGCGATATCGATGCCCCTGACGCCAGCGTAGCAGTCCTCCTCGGACCCGAAGAATTTATGCGTCTGCAGGACCAGCTTGCCGCCGAGTTTGCCCTTGTCCTCGGCCAGTATGACCTGAAAACCCAATTTGCCCAGTTCGTAGGCCGCAGACATGCCCGAAGGACCGCCGCCCACAATCAGAATGTCGGTCCGCAAGGTGCGCCGCTCGGCCTGGACAAGCGCGATGTCATCGGGCGGAAGGACCGGAATACCGGCGAGGGTACGCACGTCCATCCCGGGAACGAGGGGCGTCACGCAGGCTTTGCGCGGTATGCCGTCTATAAGTACCGTGCACTGGCTGCATTGGCCGTTGGCGCAAAAAATCCCCTGCGGAGCGTTATCCTTGCGATGAAGGCTGAAACGCTCGATTCCTGCGGCCATCAGGGCGGACGCTACGGGTTCGCCTTCGAAGCCTTTCATGGACGTACCGTCGAAATTGAACTCCGCTTCCCTGCGGTTTTCCGGTATCTGCAGAACGGGATGACGTAAAATACGCGGCATTGTGGTCCTCTGTTTTGTGGGGCCCCGCCGCGGCCGGAAGGATGTAAGGCGGCGGATCCGACCGGTCCAGCCTAGGCCCGCATCGTCGGACTGTCAAGAAAAATTGGCGCCACCGGCCCGCCCGGCGCGGGGAGTCAATAGCGGGGAGCCAATAAATAAATACTGCTTGCGTATTTGTTTGAGCGAAACTAGGATGTTTCCGGAGGCAATAACGTGAAAAAACACATTTCGCGGTTCGGGAAAGGGGCACTGTTATGCACCATTGCGACCCTCGCTGCGGTGGCATTCATGTTTGCGGGTTGTTCCGGTGCTGGTTCGTCCAAGACGGTCAAGATCGCGCTCCAGGCGCCAATCACGGGCGATTACGCGTATGAAGGCCAGATGGCCAAGCAATCCGTCGAGGTCGCGGCCGAGCTCATAAACAAGGCCGGCGGAGTTCTGGGCAAGCAGGTCGAAATCGTAGTAGTCGACGACGGCTCCAATCCCAAGGATTCGGCGCTTGCGGCACAGAAAGCCGTATCGCAGAAGGTTTCCGCCGTGATCGCGAGCTACGGCTCCTCGGTCACCGAGCCGGCGGCCGATATCTATGAAAAAAACAAGATGGTCAGTGTCGCCTACGGCGCCACGGCGGTCCGCCTCACCATGGACAGAGACCGGGTATATTTCTTCAGGACCTGCGGACGCGACGACGCACAGGGCCTGTTTTTCGGCAAATACGCGGTCGAAACGATGGGCGCGAAGCGCATCGCCATCATGCACGACAATTCCACCTTCGCGAAGGGCGTAGCGGATGAAGCCAGAAAAGCCCTCGATCCGTATGTGACCGCAGGCAAGACCGAAATCGTCTATTTCGACGCGATCACACCCAAGGAAAAGGATTTTTCTTCGGCGGTGACCAAGCTTCGCGAAACCAAGCCCGATGTATGGTACTTCACGGGCTACTATCCGGAAGCCGGTCTTCTCATCCGGCAGGCACGCGACGCCGGACTGACCTGCCCCTTTATCGGAGCCAATGCGGCCATCAACGACGACTTCGTCAAGATCGCCGGCATCGATGTGGCTGCCGGAGCCCTGATGACCCAGGAGCCGCTCATCACCGATGTAACCACATCCAATGCGGAACAGTTCAGAACGCTGTATTCGCAGAAATTCGGCGAGCTGCCTTCGAGCCCCTGGCCGGTCTATGCGGCGGATGCCCTCTACGCGCTCGTGGGCGCGATCGGCAAGGCCGGCAAGACCGACGGCGCAGCCGTGGCGGATGCGATGCGTACCAAGATCGATGGCGTGGAAGGCGTCACCGGTCCCGTGCTCTTCACCGATCGCGGCGACCGCAAGGATGTCCCGTACAAGATGTACATCGTCGATCCTAAAGGTAAATTGA
>JBDKUJ010000285.1:0-1895 GCA_039679665.1 Rectinema sp.
GGAATTTTTCATTGGCAAGCGCGTCCGATTTCCGATACAATCGGTAATTATGACTGACAAACGAAGTGATCGGAAAACCCGCGTTTTTCTGACGGGTTCTTTCCTGGCCGCGCTCACCGTGCTGGCGGTAGTGATAGCGCTGATCACCCTCTTCTCCGGATGGAATCCGACGCGCGCATGGCCGCTTCTGCTCACCGCGACGGGCCTGTCCGGGCTTTATGCGGGTTTGGTGCGTTCGAGGCGTTTCACCCAGGGATATATCGTGCCTTCGCTGATTTTTATCGCGCTTTCGGGCGTGTTCAGCCTTTTTTCATTCAACATCATTCCGACGAGGCTCGGTGATTTCGTGCTCATGTACTGGCCGCTGATCCTGCTGGCCGGAACTCTGCTCGTTCTCGGCCTCTGGCAGTATTCTCTATACCGCAAGCGCAAACATACCGAAAAGGAGGGTGAAGCGTCCAAATGACTGGCGTAATGACTGGCGTGCGAAGGCGATGGGAACAGAGATGGGAACAAAAGTGAACCCTCCGAAACTGGTCCTCATCCTGGCGCTGGCGGCGGTTTTTCTGCCGCCGGTTTCAACGTACGCGCAGACACCTCTCAAGATGGCTTCCCCTTCCGACCTGGCCAAGATCGCGAACGAAAGAGCCGAAATCGAAAAACTGATAGCCAAAGGTAACCCCGAATCCCTGAAAAAGGCGACCAAGGCTGCCTCTTCCGCATCGTACCTTTCCGAAGCGGACAGGGCGGTGCTTCGCGACGTCGCCGCCGGTGTGGAAGCGATACTGTACGCGGAGCCGACCGTTTCCGGACCCTCCTCCCGGTCATCGAATTCAGAAGCGCAGCGTTTGCCGGCCGGATCGATGAAAACCGTCGATACCGCATGCCTCGCCGCGCTGGAAGAAGCGCGGGCCGGAAAGGTATCGCCGCTCCAGTCGGGGACCGAGGGCAATCCGCTGGCGGAACTGCTGCCCGTGCTAGCCCTGTTCCGTACCGAAAACAAGGAAGCGACCCGGCTTGCCCTCGATGCGGCCGACCGATTCAGGAAACTCGGACTGGAATCCGCCATTCCGGGCCTGGCCAAAGCGCTCGATGCGGAGCGCAGGGGCGATTCCGCGGCCGCGCTTTCCGGATACCGGGCCTTGCTGGATTCTTATCCCGATCTCTGGCTCGCGGCTTTGGGAGAAGGAAGGGTTCTCCTCGCGCTGGGCAGGCCTGCGGAATCGCTTTCCGCCCTCGAGACGGCGGCTCCCCTGCACAAGGATGACATCCGTTTCCGTGCGCCCTATGCGCTTGCGCTGTATCGCAATGGCCGATTCGCCGATGCCGAACCGTTCGTGGCCAAAGCTTTGACCGCAGAGCCCGTTTCTGTCGAACTCACCGCCGCGATGGCCCATATCTTCGTATTCAGGGGTGAATATCTGCGTGCGGCGCCCCTCCTGGATGCCTGGGCGAAACAGCGTCCCGGCGACAGGCTCCTTCAATCCCTGCGCATCCAGTCCGCATCCGGGCTGAAAAAACCGGATGAAGCCCTTGTCTGGGCCAGAAAAGCACTGAAAACATATCCGGACGATCCGGAGCTGATGACTCTGACCGCAGCCGCGTTGTTCGAAGGTCCGGAATCCGGCCATGTCGAAGCCGTCGCTTTGGCCGAAACGGCCCTCGTGCTTTTCAAATCGGGCGGAGGCTCCGGAAGTCTGCCGGATTCGCCGCTGCGGAAAATAACCCTGGATCTGGCCGAAGGCGAGGCAGGCAGGCTTCTCCTGGCAGAAGCGTATCGCCATCAGGATTGGTACAGAGCCGCCTCCCTGCTGGAACGCACCTCGGGCGGATCGGTCGACAGAAATGTCGTTGCCACCATATTGCGAAAATCGGGTCGGCTCGACGACGCGGTA
>JBDKUJ010000286.1:0-5591 GCA_039679665.1 Rectinema sp.
GAGTCCGGGGAAAAAGGGGTCGAGTACTTTCCTGTAGAGCAAAAATCCGAATATCAGAATGACCATGCCGAGCGTACTCGAGACGGCCGAGAAGACGGGCAGCACGGCGAGCCCCGCGGCCGCGAGAGCGTATATCACGACGAGAACCTTGATGAAGCCGAGGAATGCTCCGGGATGGACGGGGAAGGTTTCGATCGCCGCCCGGTCGCAGACGACTTTGACTTTTCCGAGGAGCGATTCGGCCGCATGCCCGCAGGCGTCCGAGCCGGCGAGTCGCGGTCCGTTTTCATCGATTATTTCCGAGGCGAGACCGATCGCCGATTTTGCCCTTTCGACGTACATGAACGCTCCTTCCCCGGCGGCGGTTCACGCATCCGGAACGATGCGGCGATTGTACACGACGGAGAACGGATGAAAAAGGCCGGGTTCCGCACAAAGCTGACCATCTTGCTTCGGATTCGTGGCCTCTGTAAGGTTATGCCATGCGAGTGAAGGAATTCGTCGGATGGTACTTCAGATCGGCGCTCGGTATCGTGTCCGCGGCGCTGGGCGTGGCCTGCACCGTCGCGCTGGCCGGAGCCGGAGTTTCCTTCGGCCTCGCCTTGCCGGCGGGAATCGCATTGCTCGCGATTTCGGCGGGCGTTTCCTTCGCGACGGGAGCGGGGCCCAGATCGGCGCTGGCCGAACGTGATGCGGCGACCGCCAGGGAAGGCCGGGGGAAACTCGCCGATATGGAAGCCCTGCGCGACAGGCTCGCGCGATTGAGGATCGCGGACGCCGAAGTGTCCGATGCGGTCCGGCTCGCGGTACTCGCGGCGGGCGAATGCATCGATGCATGCAAACTGGAATCCACGTATGACCCTCTCGCCGCCGAAGCCCTGGCGGAGGCGCTCGATATCGTCGATATATACCTGCGGGAAAGCGACGACGCTTCCACCGAAAAACGCTATTCTCTCGAAGACAAGGATCACTTCGCCGATGCCCGGGAGCGGGCCGTGTCCGGTGTGCGCGAGCGCTCGGTGCTGATGCGCGAGCGCCGCCTGCAGATCGACGGCGGGCTTTCGGCGGAAAACCGGATGTCGATACGTGAGGAGCTGAAATGAGAAAGGCCCTTTTCCTGGTTGCGGCTTTCGTCCTGTTCCTCGGCGCGGCGAGCGCCGCGGGCGCGCTGTCGGCGTCGCTCGATGCCACCGACATCACTGTCGTGCTCCGGACCGACGGCAAGGCCGATGTGTATTATACGCTGGATTGGCGGGTTTCCGGCGGGTCCATGCACGGATTCTATTTCCAGGGAGAAGCCTTCGATCCGATATGGGATCTCGAAGGCTGCTACGCCGATCTCCAGGAGGGGAAACGCATACCTCTCTCGGTGAAGAATTTGGGATCGGGGAAATTCGATGTCGTGCTGGAGCGCGGGCAGGCTTTTACCGGACAGGCGTATTACCGGCTGCATTACGCGGGCGATTTCGCCGCGGCGGGCTTGATCGGGGCGACGAAAAGCGCCGCCTCCGGCGAACTTCTGTACTTCGACTGGGCCCCCGTCGAATGGGACCTGGCCATGGGGTCGCGTACGGTCAGGCTCGTTCTGCCCGTGAAAGTGGGCGGCGAAACGCTGAACGATGCCGAACGCGCTTCCGTTCCCATGAAGACCGAGTCTTCGGTGAACGAAGAAAACAAAATCGATTATTACGGCTCCAAAGGCGCCGATGGATATTATCTCACACTGCTGTTCCATCAGGACGCCGTCAAGGCTCACGCAACCCAGAGGCTGCGGCTCTATTTCCCCGCGGGCTACATTCCGATGACAGTGTCTCTCGCGGTCTCGGGCGAGCCCCTCATCGCGGGCGGAGAGACGAGCGGAGAAAACGGAAACGAAACAGGCCCGGATTCCGGTACCGGTACCGGCACGGGTGTGGGCGCGCCGGGCGGCGGTTTTGCGGCGCGGCAGGCGCCCAACCCCTTCGTGGCGGCGGCGGTTACGGGTTCGCTCATCGCAATCGCCCTCGTCCTGTATGTAAAACGGCTCAAAGGGTACGGGAAAAGGGCTCAGGCGGTGAAGGGAATCGCGTGGGCCGGAGATTCCTGGGTGCCGCCCAAGCTTTTCACGGGCACATATCAGGTGCCGGGAAAGGTCGCCGGGGATCTGCATCCGGTCGAAGTCGCCCTGTTGTTCGAACTGCCTTTCTCGCGAGTCGTGGCGATCATGCTCAATGGGTTGAAATATCAGGGTATCATCGAGGTCGTGCGCGAAGATCCGCTCGAAATCAGGATTCTGACGACTTCCCGGGCGAAAGAAGAATACGAGGAAGCTTTCCTCGCGTGCTTCGGTACGGACGGGCGCGTACTTTCCGGTCTGCTCGAAGATTTTTTCGAGACGATGATCGCCAGGCTGCAGGAAAAGACCTGGGATTGCGATATCGACGCCACGAAGGCGCATTACCGGAAAAAACTGGCCGAAGCCGAGAATCTCGAAGCCGAACAGAAAGCCATGTCGGACGAAGAAAGGCTCGCGTGGCGCGCCCGGAACCCGTACTGGTGCTATTGGCACGGCTATTGGTATGTATATGCGCACCCGATGTATTACGCGTCGCTGGGGCTGCCGCATTCCCTTTCATCCAACTACACCGATTTCATGAGGTCGGCCGCATGTTTCTCGGGATGCTTTTCGCCGACCGCGGGCGGAACGGCCGGCGCCTGTTTCAATGCCTGTCATACCGCATGCCATGACGCCTGCCATTCGGCATGCCATTCAGCCTGCCATTCCGCGTGTCACTCGGCGTGCCACTCCGCCTGCGTTTCCGGGGGGCCGCATTGAAACAGGAAACGTCGGGCACAGGATGGGTATACGATTTCTGGGACAGCGTCCGCGACTATGCGTTCGTGCGCGAAGAGGACAATGTCCTTATCCTGCCGCCCAACAAGGTGTACAAGACCAACGAAAGCGGAGTGAAAATACTGCAGTTTCTCGATGCGGGAGGCCGGTTCGACGCTGCGCACGGATTCGATGAATCCAGACTGCGCGATGTGACCGCGTTTTTCTCGGACATCAAGGCGATCTGCGAAGGCCGCGACGTCGTCACCGAAACCGTGGCCTACGATTTCGATTTTACGCGACTGCCGATATTGGGCGAAATCGCGGTCACCTACCGCTGCAACAACCGATGCCGGTTCTGCTACGCGGGCTGCGGCGCTCCCGACGAGTCGGTGCGGTCGAACCGAATCGGGGACCGCGGCGTGCGCGACCTCGAGCGCATCATCGATATTTTCAGGGACAGGGCGAAAATCCCGTTCTTTTCGTTCACGGGGGGCGAACCGCTCCTGCGCGCAGACCTCGAGGAGCTGATCTCCTATGCAATCGCCCGGAAACTGCGCGTCAATTTGATTACGAACGGAACCCTTGCCACTTCGAAGCGGGCGGCATCGCTGTACCGGGCGGGTTTGCGCACCGCGCAAGTGAGCCTGGAGAGCCCCGATCCCGCCGTCCATGACGCGTTATGCGCTTCTTCAGGATCATGGAACGCCACCGTCGCGGGAATCGCGGCCCTGCGGAACGCCGGCATCGAGGTGCAGACCAATTCCACCGTGACGTCCGCCAATCGCGAAAGCCTGTCCGCCATGCCCGAATTTCTCGCGTCGATCGGTGTGCGGCGCTTTTCGATGAATCTCTTCATTCCCTCGCGGAACAATATCCACGCATCGGAACTTTTCGTGCCCTATTCCGGCATAGGGAGTTTTGTCGACGGAATCCGGAAGAAGGCTCAGGCCGCCGGGCTGACTTTTTTCTGGTATTCGCCGACGCCGTTGTGCCTGTACAACCCGATGGCGAAGGGCCTGGGCAACAAGAACTGTGCCGCGTCGGACGGCCTCATCAGCGTCGATCCGGAGGGGAACGTGCTTCCCTGTTCCTCGTATCCGGAATCGGTGGGGAATCTCCTCGATTCGGATTTCGATGAAGTCTGGTTTTCATCGCGCGCCGCGCATTTCAAGAACAAGCGCTATGCGCCCGACAAATGCAGAACATGCGGATCTTTCGTCGCCTGCCAGGCCGCCTGTCCGCTGTACTGGGATTTTGCAGGCTACGGAGAACTCGAAACTGCGTGGAGCGGAAGGGCGGAGCGGAAATGCGCCCCCGTGGAGGTTCGATGATGGATTACGAATTTTCGCGGCTGAAATTGAGCCTGTCTTCGCGGCTCGCACTTGCGGCTTCCTGCTTCGCCGTGGGCGCCGCGCTGCACTATGCATTCGGATGGGGCCTCGTGCCGGGCATTGCGGCGATCGCCCTGGGCTACATTCCGCTCCATCTCAAACCGGTCACGAACAAACCTTCCGACAAGGGGCTCGAAGAATGGAAGCCGGTGTCGATGGCGGAAGTGGATCGCCTCGCCGACACCCTGCGCGAAGCCAAAAAACTGCGCGGTCGTACCGCGGGTTCCACGGGCCTCATGGTCGGCATCACGGCGGTAGCGCTCGTTGCGGCATTTCTGTCATTCATCTCCGACGCCAATGTCTCTCTTGCCATACTCGACGGAGTGCTTTTCGCAGTGCCGGCGATGTATTTCGGCAGAGTCAAAGTGTTCGTGCCCGCGGATCTGAGTATGAAAATGCCCTGTTTCCAGGCTATTTTTTCGGAACCGCTCCCCGATGACGTTGTGTTGACTCCCTATTTGCGCTTCGACAAGGATGCCGAGGGTCGCGACGTGCCCGAGGACATCCGCATCATGGTCGAGCCCAGGAGAAAACCCGCGGATTTCGTGGGAATGCAGATGCAGGCGACCCTCAACAAGGGGCCCAACGGGAATGTGCCCTATCTCTATGCGGTGGCGCTCACGAAAGGGAAGGGCGACAGTTATCGGCTTTTGGACCGCGTGACTGCCGACGGCTACGAATTCGAATCGGGCGGGGACGAATCCTGGGGAACCATCGTCGTGCGCCAGCAAACGTCGGGAAGCGGCTATCACACCAGACCCGAGGATTGCGTCGCTCTTTTACGGCTTGCCCTGCGGATAATGGAAAAGCTTCCGCGCGGATCGGCCGGCTGACCCGGGCGATCCCCGCGACCTTGGCGACCATGGAGAAAACCAATGCGATACGCCTGCTTGAAGCCTCAGGCGCGTCTTTCGAATTGAAAAGCTACGAAGTCGACGAGGATGACCTGTCCGCCGCGCATGCCGCCGCCGTCCTGGGGCTCGATCCGGATAGCGTGTTCAAAACCATTGTCCTCGAGGGGGAAAGGACGGGCCCGTTCGTCTGCGTGATCCCCGGTTCCTGCGAGGTCGATCTCAAAAAGGCCGCTAAAATCGCGGGCGACAAGGCGGCTTCCCCTCTTCCCTTGCGGGAACTCGAACCGCTCACCGGATACATCCGCGGAGGATGTTCGCCCATCGGCATGAAGCGCAGGCTTCCGACATGGTTCGATGAAACGGCCAGGATTTTCGACAGGATTTCGGTGAGCGCAGGAAGGCGGGGCTTGCAGATCGTAGCCTCGCCGGAGGATCTGGCTCGTGCGGCAGGGGCGGAATTCGCGGATCTGGTGTGAATTCGTCGTCGGATCGGCCTGAATGCGCTATCATGTCGCCCATGCTGATCGTTCC
>JBDKUJ010000287.1:0-2549 GCA_039679665.1 Rectinema sp.
GGCTGTCCCGACGGGCTTTCCGTTGAATCCGTCCTGATCCCCATGCCTTCCCGGCCCGATACACCGCCCAGGCGCACGCTTTGCGTCTCCTCCCAGATCGGCTGCAGGATGGGTTGCGTTTTCTGCAGGACGGGCGGGAACGGACTCACCCGAAACCTGGAAGCATGGGAAATAGTCGCGCAGGCACTGACCGCGCGGTGCGTCCTGAAGTGGGAGTTCGGCAATATCGTATTCATGGGCATGGGGGAGCCGCTGGACAATTTCGACAGCCTTGCGCGCGCTCTGGCGGTTTTGAGCGACCAGCGCGGCCCAGGCTATGCGGCCGAACGGATCACCATCTGTACGTCCGGGATTCCCGAAGGCATCGCAAAATTGAAGTCGCTGGGCTACCGCAGGATGGGACTATCCGTGTCGCTGAGCGCCGCCGATCCCGATCTCAGGATGAGTCTGATGCCCGGCGCCGCGGCACTCGCCTCGCCCGACGAGTTGGCCGAGGCACTTGCGGCGTATCCTGCGCGGCGCAATTTTGTCCTCGGCGTGAATGTCTGTCTCATTCCCGGCGTCAATGACAGCCCGGAGGACGCCCGGCGCATCGCCGGGTTCTGCGGCAAGATCGGTCGCTGTCTGGTGAACGTGATTCCGTACAATCCCGGCGAGAACCCAATCGCCCGCAGCCCTTCCGAGGAGGAAACCGGACGTTTTCTCCGGGAACTCGAGTCGCTGGGCCTCAAGGTTCGCGCACGCGCCGCAAAAGGCTCGCGGATCATGGGCGCCTGCGGCCAGCTTGCGGCACCCGGGGATCCGAGGGTCGGCGCCTAAAGGTCGGCGCCTAAAGGCCGGCGCCCGAGAATCTGCGCGCGCCGATCGCCTTCAGCAAAGCGCCCGCCGTTTCGGTCGGGTCCGAGGCAGCGCCCGAATCGAATTCCATGTCGGCACAAGCGCGATAGAGCTCTTTGCGGGCCGTCAAAATCGATTCGATTTCCGTCAGCTGATCCGACACCCGCAGCAGGGGCCGCGCCGCTCCCTGGGCATTCGCCCTTCGCAGCGCTTCCGCGGCATCGACCTGAAGCCAGACCGTAAAGAATCCGTCCCGGAGAAGCGCCCGGTTTTCGGGCGACAGCACAATGCCGCCGCCGCAGGCGAGCACGAAAGCCCCCCGACGCGAGGCGATCCCGGCCAGGGCGCCGGACTCCCGGCTGCGGAAACCCGATTCGCCTTCGGCGTCGAAAATCGCCTGGATGCTCATGGCCGCGGCATGCGATATCTCGTCGTCCAGATCGACGAAAGGCAGACCAATAAGCCCGGCGAGCGCCTTCCCGACGCTCGATTTGCCCGCAGCCATGCCGCCTATCAGCGCGATCCTGCCGGATTCCGGTTTCACCCGAGCACGGCTCCAATGACGCGTTCCCAGTTCCCGCCCATCACTGCCGTTATTTCGGATCGGTCGAGTCCTTTTCCGGCCAGAGCGGCGGCCAGAAGCGGAAATTCCGAAGCGTCGGCGAGGACATGCCCTTCGACGCCCCGGTAGCCGTCGAAATCCGATCCCAGGGCGGTGCAGGCGATGCCGCCCGTCCGGATGATGTGCATGACATGGTCGCAGAAGCGGTCCAGGTACGAATCGACTGGAGGGGCCGCAACGAAGGGGGGTACGAATACGCAGCCGATCGCGCCGCCCGACGCCGCAATGATTCGGATCTGGCTGTCGGTGAGGTTTCGTACATGCTCATGCACGGCACGCGCGTTCGAATGCGAGGCTACGATCGGTCCGGACGCGGTGGCGACAAGGTCGTCGAAGGCCGGGTCCGACAGGTGCGAAGCGTCGACGAGCATGCGCATTGTCTCAAGCTTGCGCACAAGAGCCTTGCCGAGAGTGCTCAGACCATCCTCGCCTTCAGCCCTGACGCCGCGGCCGAAGGGGTTCCTGCGGTTCCAGGTGATGCCGAGGGCGCGTACGCCGCGGGCATAAAACTCGTCCAGCGCATCGAGAGAGCCTTCGAGAGCTTCGGCGCCCTCAATCGAAAGGAGCGCGCCCACGCTTTTTCCGGGAACGGCGCGCGCAAGGTCGGAAGCTTTGCGCACAGGAAAGAAAGCGCCGCCGGAAGCGGCGCATATCTTCTCGAACTCGTCGATCAGGCCGTGCGTGTAGACCCCGACCCGCGGAAGGTCTTCGTCTTCCGCGAACAGGGCCATAAACTGACAGCGGACGTTGCCTTCGATGAGCTTGGGCAGGTCGATGTGGCTAATGGCGTTGCGAACGAGAAAATTGCGTTTTCCCGTATCGCCCGGTATCTGACTCTTGCCGATCACGGCAAGGAGGGCGTCGCAATGTCCGTCGATTACCGGATAGTCGGTCTGGATGTCGGGAATTTCATGCATGATTGGCCATGATAGCCTCTCTCACCCGGATCCGCAAAGCCTTCCCTCAGAATTCGCCGCCTTTTACTTTGGCGATTTCGTCCCGCAGGAGAGCCGCCTGTTCGAACTCGAGATTTTTCGCGTGTTCGAGCATCCTGAGTTCGAGAGCCTTGACCAGCGATTTTTTCTGGTCG
>JBDKUJ010000288.1:0-1823 GCA_039679665.1 Rectinema sp.
GCCTCACCAGGCCGTCCAGCCTCCGTCGACGGTGAGCGTGGCGCAGTTGACCATGCCCGCCTCGGCGCTCGCCAGGAACGCCACCGCCGCGGCGACATCCTCGGGCATCGCCAGTTTTCCCGCCGGAATCTTGCCCAGAACGAACTTCAGGAATTCGGGATTCTGCAGCCGCTTGCGCGTCAGGTCCGTTTCCACGAACGTGGGCGCGACGCTGTTCACCGTAATCCCGTATTTCGCCCATTCGACGCCGAGAGTGCGCACAAGCTGGATGATGGCGCCCTTGGTCGAGCAGTACACGGGCTGTCCCGGAATGCCGACGAGACCCGATTGGCTCGAAATGAAGACGATACGTCCCCAGCCGTTCGCGATCATGGAGCGCACGCAGTGCTGGGCGACGAAAAAACCGCCGCGCACGTTGGTGGCGTAGTGGTCGTCCCAGTTGGCCGGATCGACATCCAGCCCCGGCGCAGGCCGGTTTATGCCGGCGTTGTTGACCAGAATATCGATCCGCCCGTACTTCTCCTGGACCGCCTGCGTTCCCGCCTCGATCTGGACCGTGTCGCGGATGTCCATCGCCACGCCGAAGGCCTTCGAGCCCGAAGCTTCGATCAGCGCCATCGTGCGATCGAGACTGACTCCGGGCTTGTCCGCGATCGCCAGGAGGGCGCCCTGACGTGCGAGCGTGGCGGCGATCGATTGCCCCAGACCGGTCGCGGCGCCTGTCACGAAGGCGACTTTGCCGTCCAGTCTGAACATCGTTTTCATGCTTTTTCTCCCGACCGATAGCGCTCGATGCGGACTTTCGCGGTGATACCGTGCGCGAGCATGTGCTCCACATTGCACTGCCGTTCCGTCACTTCGGCGATCTGCACGCTCGCCGCCCGAGTACAGCGCTGATATGTGCAGGTCTTCAGGAATTTTCCCACCCAGACGCCGCCCGTATAGCGCGCGGAGCGGCTCGTCGGCAGAATGTGATTCGTCCCGATCGTCTTGTCGCCGTAGGCTACGGTCGTCTCCTCCCCCAGGAACAGCGATCCGTAGTTGGCCAGGCGCGAAGCGTAGTACTCAAGGTCGGAGCAGTGCACTTCGAGATGCTCGGGCGCGTAGTCGTCGCTTATGGCGATCGCTTCGTCGGCGCTGTCCGCGACATATACGATACCGTTGTTTCCCCATGAAACGGAGGCGACATCCTTCGTCGGCAGCACCGCCAGCTGTTTTTCCACTTCGGCGATCGTGCGAAGCGCGAAATCGTCGCTCAGGGCGATGAGGCAGATGCCGCTGTTCGGATCGTGTTCGGCCTGTCCCAGCAGATCGCAGGCGACCAGGCCAGGATCAGCGGTATCGTCGGCGATGACCAGTATTTCAGTGGGCCCGGCCAAGAGGTCGATGCCGCAGCGGCCGAAAAGCTGTCGCTTCGCTTCCGCGACATATTTGTTGCCGGCTCCGCAAAGGATGTCCACGGGTTCCACGACGCCCATTCCGAACGCCATGAGCGCGAAGGCGGGCACGCCGCCCAGCACGAATATGCGGTCGGCGCCGGCCGTTTTCATCGCATTCACGGTGGCGGGATAGCAGCCTTGCCCTTTCGCGGGGGGCGTGCAGGCTATCACCGTTTTCACGCCCGCGACCTTCGCCGGAATTATGCTCATCTGTGCGGAGCCGAACATCGGATAACGCCCGCCGGGAATATAGCTTCCCACCGATTTGACGGGTATGTGCCGGTGCCCGAGAATGACGCCCGGCCGCAATTCGACCTCGAGATCGGACATCGTGGCGAGCTGCGCTTTCGCGAATCGCCTGACATTGTCCTGGCAGAATTCGGT
>JBDKUJ010000289.1:0-3676 GCA_039679665.1 Rectinema sp.
CGCTTTCGTAAAAGGCTCCCGGATCGAGGGCCGCCGCCTGGCGGATGACGGGACTGTCCGGCCTGTAGGTCTGGAGGAATACGCGCCCGTCGGGGCTGTAGCGCCCCGCTCTGCCCGCCACTTGTACGATGAGGGAAAAAGTTCTCTCGGCCGCGCGGAAATCGGGCATGTTGAGGCCCGTATCCGCAAGAACGACGCCGACCGTTTTCACGCCGGGGAAATTGAGGCCTTTCGCGACCATCTGCGTGCCCAGGAGAATATCGACCTCGCCGCGGCGGAATTCTTCGAGAGCGGTTTCGAGGCTGCCCCTTTTTGTCGTGCTGTCCGCGTCGAGACGGCGCAAGGACCAGTCGGGAAAGAGGCGCTGTACTTCCTCTTCAACGCGCTCGGTGCCGAAACCGACCCAGCCGACATCGAGGGAACCGCATTCGGGGCAGGCCGAAGGCGGCGGAATGCGATACCCGCAGTAATGGCATATGAGGGCATTCCTTTCCTTGTGCCAGGTAAGCGAAACCGAGCAGTGCCTGCATTTCAGCTCGGCGCCGCAGGTGCTGCAGACGAAGAAATGCGAGAACCCGCGCCTGTTCAGGAACAATATCGACTGGCCGCCTGCGGCTTTGGTTTCGCGCAGGGCCTGTTCGAGCGCGCGCGAAATCGGGCCTTCCTCGCCGCGCATGTCGACGATGTCCACGCGCGGAGGAGCGCCGCCCGAAGGGCGTTCGACGAGGGTCGCGCGTTCCATCGATCCTGTGGCGCAGGCTTGCCAGGCTTCGGCCGAGGGCGTGGCGCTGCCCATGACGAGGCGGGCGCCTTCGCGGGCGGCGCGGCGCATCGCCACCTGGCGCGCGTGATATCGCGGCGTATTGCCGGCCTTGTACGAGCCCTCGTGTTCTTCGTCGATCACGATGAGCCCGAGGTCGCGCACGGGAGCGAAGATCGCGCTGCGCGCGCCGATCACGATACGCGCTTCGCCCGAGAGCGCATTCCTCCATTCGGCCAGTCGCCGCGAAGGCGTGAGGCGCGAGTGCATGACGGCGCAGGCTGCGCCGAAACGCGCCCTGGCGGCGCGCGCGACCTGCCCCGAGAGCGCTATTTCCGGCACGAGGTATATGACGGATCGTCCCTCGGCCATCGTCGCCTCCGCGGCCTGCAGGAACACTTCGGTTTTCCCGGTTCCCGTGAGTCCGTAGAGATAGGTCGTGCCTTCGCGCCGTGACGTTATGCGATCCAATGCGGACTTCTGCTCGCCGTTCAATTCAAGGGCGCGGTCGCCGATCACGAAATCGTCGGCTTCGACGCTGGGCGCGGCGCTTTCGCGCCTTCCCGAGGGGAGCATCGCGCCCAGGGCCTCGCCGAGCGTGCAGAAATACATTCCCGCTATCCATACGGCGAGGTCGACGGAAGACGCGTCGAAGAGAGGCGCTTCGTCGATCCTTCGCGTTATGCGCTTCACGAGGTTTTCGTCGATGTCGCAGGTTTCGGTTTCGCCGATCACATAGCCGGTCATGTTCCTGCGGCCGAAGGTCGCCTCGACGCGCATGCCGAGCCGGGCGCTTCCCGTTTCGTCGTTGCGGTAGAGGTAGCTCTCCTCGAGAGGCAGCGAAAAGGCCACACGGAGAAATTCGGCCATGATCAGTCGCCGGCCAGGATGGCCCGCAGTCGCTTCAGGTCCTCCCATGCGGGCCTTTTCAGTGTTTCATCCCGGAGGAGGGCGGAAGGGTGGTAGGTAGCGACGACGGGAATTCCTTCGTACGAGAGTTCGCGTCCCCGCAGGCGATTGATGCCTTCGCTGCTTTTGAGGAGGCTTTGGGCGGCGGTGCGGCCGGCGCAGAGAATAATCCTGGGCTTGAGGACTTCGATCTGCGCTTCGAGGTAGCCGATGCACGCGGCTTTTTCGTCGGGGGCGGGTTCGCGATTCTGCGGAGGCCTGCATTTCACGATATTGGCGATATAGCAGTTTTCGGAGCGGGAAAGGCCCACGGCCGCGAGCATTTTGTCCAGGAGTTGGCCGGAAGCGCCCACGAAAGGCAGGCCCTGGCGGTCTTCTTCGGCGCCGGGGCCTTCGCCCACGACGAGTACGGTCGGTCGCGCCGGGCCCATGCCGAAGACGACCGACTTCCGCGTCGCGGCAAGCCCGCAGGCATGGCAGGCCCGGGCTTTTTCGCACAGGGCGGCCAGCACCGCATCGGGACCGTCCGATGGTTGTCCGTCGCGGGCGCCCGAACCGGTCCGCGAAAAATCGGGCTCCGCACGGGGGCGCCGGAACGAGCCGGAAAGCGCGTCTTCGAGAGTCGCCAGGCTTTCCCACAGGTCGAGGCGATCGTCGGCAAGGTTCGGACCCATGTCGTTCATTGGACCATGACTTGCACGATCTGCAGGATGGGGAAAAAGATGCATACGATGATGAACACGACTTCCAGAGTGAGCATCCGCCTTTCACCCGTATCGTATTTCAGCATTTCGTAGACATTCTGCAGAGCGTCGAGACGGCGCTCGACCGAGACTTTCCATCCTTCCGTGTTGAAGATCGTGCAAAGCCTGTCGTACACGGTGCCCAGGAAGTAGTCGCCGATGATCTTGGACGAATTGTCGAGGTTTTCCAGAGTGAAGAGCGCGTCGAACCGGAGGCTCTGCAGGCGGGCGAGCTTGAGGCGTACGATGCGCGCTCCGGAGCGGGTCTTTCCGCCCGACAGATAGAGCTTGCGCACGTCGCGCTCGGCCTCGTCCAGCCATCCGTCGAGCAGGCCATCGAGTACGCGCAGCTCGTTGAGCCTGTAGTTGGCGTGCTCGGCGATGAGGAGAAGGTCCTCGTAGTCGCGTTCCGGATCGATGATGAGACAGCGATCCATGTCGAACACGGCGAGATCGCCCTTGCGGTAGCAGAATGGTTTGGCGAGCACCTGCGCGATCTGGCTTTCGTGCAGCACGCCCGGTTTTTCGCCCGAGATCAGGGACGCGGCGCCGTCGCGATTGCGGGCGAGGAAGGCTTCCGGGTCGCCTCCGGGGCATTCGAGGAGACAGAAGGCGGTATACGTCTCCCGGTCGCCCGCGATGTTTTCCTTGAATCCGGTCACTGTCGCTTTGATGGCATCGCAGACCATACTGAAACTCTTCGCCGCAAAACCGGAAATCGTGGGCGAGTCTTCTTTATCGCCAACCCGCATGTCGGCCAGGGCGGCCAGGTCCTTGAAGGCGGCGACGGTACGATAGCGGATCACCAGAGTCAGGGCGCCGTCGTCGTAGATTTTGGCATACGCCGAAAAGCGCTCGAAACAGGCTGCATCGCAGTCCTCGACATTGAGCGCGAGCACGAGAGGTTTGGGCAGCGTCAGGGAAGCGGGCGTGTCGCGCCTCTTGGCCAGACCGAGATCGGGATGGGCCGGAATGAGCGAAGCGGCCTGTTTCAGGTCGACGGTCCTGCCTATGTCGTAGACATGCAGGTGGACAATCTCGACGGGGAGTACGCGATCGTCGTCCATTCCGCTCATGGTCATTTCACCTCCGAACGCGCAATCTCCTTGTCCAGGACGCTTAAAACAAGCGTGCTGCCTGCTTTGAGCGAGAACGGCGCGGAAAAAGCTCCGCCCGGATGTTTGACCGACAGGATGGTCGATCTCTTGCCGTCGGGTCCGAGTACGTCGAGCCTGACGGACACCGGGTACGGATACACCGGCAG
>JBDKUJ010000290.1:0-19498 GCA_039679665.1 Rectinema sp.
GCGACCTTTTCCCAATATGAGCGTTCGGAAGAATACTGGTCGCAGGCCACGACCGCCCAGGCGGTCGGATCCACGGCAGGCGCGGGCAGAAGGATTTCAGGCAGAACGACACCGAGCGATGCGAGCGCCGCACAGGTCTCGGGCCTGACGGTCGATGCCGGAACAGCGGGCATAGCGGGAGAATCGGACACGGATGGACTCCTTTGGATTACTTACCCGGCAATTGAAAAGAAACCGCTTCGTCTGGAATGGGCTTAGCCGCAGCGGCTCATTCCAGACGCTTCAATAGTTTTTCAATTGCCGGGTCAGTGATTCTCCCACGGAAGCCGCCATCCGTAAAGCCGGATCAGTAACGCTTTTTGGGCGCTCCGAGGACTTCGTCGAGATTCCATCGACGCCGGATTTTCCCGATCGCAAACCGGTACAGAAAAGCCGTGCCCGTCAAGGCGAGCAGGAAGCAGACCATCACCGCCCATGCCACCGCTTCGGGTGCCAGAATCCTGCCCAGCGTAGCCGCATACAGGGCAAGCAGCAACAGAAACAGCAGGACCGAAGAAAGGACATTGGCGAGCGTCGCACCCAGCACGAAAACGAGCGTTTTTCCGCGATTGGTCATTTCTTCTTGCCTTTTGCCGGTTTTCCCGGACCCGCCTTGTCCCCTTCGGACGAAAAACTGGTCAGGGCGAGCAGGATCGCACTGCACAGAACACACATGTCCGCGATATTGAAGGTCGGCCATCGTTCCAGACCGAATATGCCGAAAAATTTGAACGAGAGAAAATCGACCACACCATCGGGACGGAAAACCCTGTCGATCAGGTTGCCCAGACCGCCTGCGACAAGAATGGCGAGGAGCCAATGCTGGAACTTTGTTATTCCTTTTCCCTTGAAATAATAAACCAGGGCTCCCGTGATGAGGATCGCAGGCAGGGCAATGAAAAGTGCCCGCCTCAGCCCCATGCCCAATCCGTCACCGATCGAAAAAGCGATGCCGAGATTGCGGGCATGTACGAGCCAGAAGAAGTCGCCCCCCCAGCTCCAGGCGATGCGGCCCTCGGGGATGCCGGCGATGACCAGGGCTTTTGTGATCTGATCGGCGGCCAGAAGCAGGGCGGTAAGGATGAAAGGCGCGTAAAAGCCGAACCCGCGGGAAGTGCCTTCGTGATCGCTCAATACAAGCTCCTTGGCAGGCCGTTGAAATACTTTGGACATTTCAACAACACATTAGAGTCCGGTGGGGAGATCCACGAAAAAGGTTTCGATACCTTTTTCGGCGGCCAATCTGGCGGCGATCGCCTTGACGCCCCATACTTCAGTGGCGTAATGACCGGCGGCGACAAAATCGAGCCCCTCTTCGATCACCGTATGATATACGGAATGCGAGGGTTCGCCGGTAATGTAAAGATCGATATTTTTCCCAAAAGCCTGCAAGGCTTCGAATGGAGCGCCACCCGAAACGATCGCAGCGCTGCGGAAAAGTTTGCGCCCCGAAGCGAGAATCGTGCGCGGCGCCGAGCCATCGGGAAGGATTCGCCGCAGGACTTCTTCCATGCTTATCGCAGGTTCAAGAGTGCCGCTGAAACCGACATCGAATCCGTGGTAGGAACCGAAAGGTTCGAGGTCGGCGAGGCCGAGCAGTTTCGCCAGGACCGCGTTGTTGCCCACTTCGGGATGCATATCGAGGGGAAGATGGCAGGCGTACAGGGCCATATCGGCATCGAGGAGAAGACGGATGCGTTCGAGGAGGGAACCCTCGAGGCGGGATGCCGCGCCCCAGAACAGACCGTGGTGGACGAACAGAACCTGCGCCCCCGAAGCCGCGGCGCGGCGTATGCTTTCCGCGCAGGCGTCGACGGCAAAAGCCGCTTTGGTGATGGGTCCGGGGCTTCGGGAAACCTGGATGCCATTGAGCGAGTCGTCCTTGCCCGTGAGGTCATCGATCCGCAGGAAAGAACGGCACCATGCATCGAACGAACGAATGTCCATGCGATGCATCATAAAATAAAAGAACCTCCCCGGGGAAGGAGGCTGACCCCGGAGAGGCTCATCGACGGTCTTGGGCCGTCTAATCGAGAAAAGGAAACTTCGTTTCGCCGTCGAAATCCCCTCGTTATCTCTGAAGCAAATGTAGTACGCATCAACGAAAATGTCAAGATTTTCGACTGACGTTTTAATGAAGTTTAATGATTCTTTCGCAATGTGTTTAAAATGATGCATTCCGTTACAGGGGAATACGATTGCCAATTCCGCTTCACGGCCATATATTTGACATAAAATAGTGAAAATGGAGGGACCCGATGATCCAATGGAATGCGGCGCTCGTCCGCAGGCTTTCCTGTCCCGAAGACCGAAAAGCCGCACTGCCCCATATCGTAAGGACCCTTACCGGATATTCGCAGAAAGCCAGGACCGAAGGCCTTGCCTCGCTCGCCGAATCGGCCAGGATGGAGGAAGATCCTTTCCTCGCGCTGGGACTTGAGCTTATGGCGGAAGGACTCGCGGACGAAACGCTTGAAGACATTCTGTCGGCGTATCTCGTGACGAGCGATCTGCGCGGTTTCGATTTCCTGCGGGCTTGCATGGTGGCCGAAGCGCTTGTTTCGATATCGCTGGGCGATAGCCCCGCCCTCACCTTGCGAAAGCTTGCCGCATATTGCGGCGCCGAACAGGCGGTCGGGCTTCTGTCCGAATTCGGAACAGCCTCGCCCCACCCTGCGGAGCATTCATGATCGCCGCCCTCTGCCGGACCACAGCCGCTCTCGAAGAGCCGCTGCCCCCATACACGGCCGCCACGGCTGCCACGGCCGTCGCAATGGCGGGAGACGACCGCGATCCCGTACCGCCACAAGTCTCCGGGCGCAAGAAGAGTGCCCTTTTCACTCTGGCGGAACGCTTCGCACTCGCGGCTGAAAAGGCCGCGATCGAAGACTCAAGCGCATGGGCTGTCGCGGCCGAAAGCGAAAGCCGGAAGTCTCTCAGGATCGTCCTCAACGCGCTGGCGGCGGGTACTCATCCCGACGCAGTCCAGCCTGCCCTCGCCCAGGCGGGATTCGCGGGTTCGGCCGATCCCGGCGACCGTCTCGAATCGGATATGCTCGCCGCCGGAGCGGTCGAAGCGCTCCGGGGCAGCCACCCTTACATACTCATGCGTGTGATGACCGCCCGGCTCGGACCGGAATACTACGAAAAAAGCACGGAATGGATTCTCGAGCGCATTAAGCGACGAAAATATGTGGAAAACGAGTTCTTCGTACCCGGAGACCTCCCGGAAGTCCTGGCGCGGCTGGAAAAAATTCCCGGAAAGCTGGAACTTGCCCTGAGAATGGCGGGCAGGGAAATGTCCGCCGCGGCCCTTTGCGGCTGTCCTGCGGAAAGCATCGTGGCAGTCCTCGCTCCCTGCGGCAGGATAGGAGGCGCCATCCTCGAAGATTCGATGCGCGCTTACAGGGCAAAGCTTTCGACCGAAGAAATCGCCGACGCCCAGGCGGCCTTCGCGGATCTCGCGCGCGAACTCGACGAACCCAAAGCGCACACTGAGCCGGTAGAGCCGGAAGATGTCCCCGACCCCGGGCTTGTCGAAGACCTCACCGAGCTGATTCTCGAACTCGACCCAAAACTGCTCCGCACGGTCGCTCTTTCGATGGACCCCAAAAAACTCGCCTCCCTCCTGCAGGTGATGGCTCCCGCCGGGCATGACAGAATGCTCACCACGATCGGCCCCATGCGGGAAAGCAGGGTGATCAATGCCCTCGATGCGGCGCAGCCGCTCGGGAGCTTCGAGCTGACACGCGAAGCGCAGGTCTTTGCGCAGAAAATTCTCGCCGCGGCGGTCCCGAAAGGAAAAACCCGGGGCAAGACGATTCCCCTGCCCGCAAAAGTCCGCCGCCTCCTGTCTTCCATTCTCGGCCGCGAATAAGCTCCATTCTCGGTCACGAATAAGTCCTGAGCTGGCGAAATTTCCGTTTGCGCCTCACCCGATGCCGTGTTACTCTTTCCGGGATTCTTTCCAGGAGGCATACCATGAAGAGAACTGTGCTCGCCCTGCTCGCCTTGTGCATGATCGTCAGTGTCGCCGCCGCCGCGCCCAAATCCAAGGTCAAGATCGCCCTCATCGTCGAATCCACCGTGGACGACAAAGGCTGGTGCCAGTCCATGCACGACGCCATTCTGGCGGTGCAGAAAAAATACGGCAGCGCGCTCGTCGAATACAGCTACAGCGAGAAAATGAAACCGGTCGATGCCGGCTCGGCCGCCCGCCAGTATGTCGCCAAAGGCTTCGATATCATTATCGGCCATGGCGCCCAGTACAAGAACCTCACCCTCGAAATGGCCGAAGAGTTCCCAAAGACTACATTCGCCTTCGGCACCTCGGGCGAAATCGGACCCGCCAACGTCTTCACCTATATGCCCGAAAGCGAGGAAACCGGCTATATCAACGGCGTCATCGCCGGCATGGTCACAAAAACCAACATCATCGGACTCGTCGGCCCCGTCGACGGCGGCGATGCCGCCCGTTACAACCGCGGTTTCGTGCTCGGCGTCAAGGCTTCGAACCCCAAGGCCGAGGTCAAAGTGGCCCACACCGGTTCCTTCGGCGATTTCGTAAAGGCCGCCGAACTCGCGCACACCCAGGTCAAAGCGGGCGCGGACGTCCTCACAGGTTCCGCCCAGCAGGCTCTGGGAGCCCTTCGCGCCGTGGCCGAATACAAGGACAAGCAGATCTGGTGGCTCGGCCAGGATACAGCCCAGCTCGACATTCCCGAGAGCTACAAAGTCATCGCTGCCGCAAGCTACGATTACAGGGCCGTCGTCGAAGCGCTCATCGACAGGCGCCAGGCCGGTACGCTCGGCGGACAGAGCATTCCGCTCAATTTCGCCAACGGCGGATTCATCTACGAATTCAACGACAAGGTCGGTTCGGTGCTCACTCCGGCGATCCGCCAGGCCGCCGAAAAGGCCAAAGCCGACATCACCTCCGGCAAGCTCACCATCGCCTGGAAAGACGTAAAATACTGAGGCTTTTTTAAAAGTCTTCCGACTTTTGAAATTGGCTCTACTGATAGCCGCTTTATCGAACAGACGGGAGGGGAGAATGCGGGGAACGCGCGCTCCTCTCCCCAAGTCCGATCCGACATATACCGTCGCGGCCCGCCGTGCGTAAGGCTTCCCACGCCGCGACAATTCCGAGGGATTTCGATGTCCATCCCGACCGAAAGTATCACTGAACTGCGCGCGGAAGGCATCACCAAGCGCTTTCCGGGCATTACAGCCTGCGACGGGATCTCTCTCCGCGTAGGTCGGGGCGAAGTTCTGGCCCTCGTCGGAGAAAACGGCGCGGGCAAGACCACCCTGATGAACATCCTCATGGGCCTCTACCAGCCCGACGAAGGGAAGCTCTTCATCAACGGAAAACCGGTGCGGTTCCGGTCTCCGAACGACGCCTATGCGGCAGGGATCGGCATGGTGCACCAGCATTTCATGCTCGTTCCCAACATGACCGTCGCCGAAAACGTGGCTCTCGGGTCGAAGGACCTGCGCAAGGCCTTCAGGCTGGATATGGAGGAAGCCAGGAGGCGCATCCGCGACGTTTCGGAACGTTACAGTCTTCCCGTCCAGAGCGACGCCTACATCTGGCAGCTTTCGGTGGGCGAACAGCAGCGCGTCGAGCTGGTCAAGACGCTCTGCTTCGGCGCGCGTTTCCTCATTCTCGACGAACCCACATCCGCCCTGACGCCACAGGAAACCGACGAACTTATAGCCCTCCTTTCGCGCATGGCGGGCGATATGTCGATCATATTCATCAGCCACAAACTGGCCGAAGTGAAGGCACTTTCCGACAAAATCACCGTATTGAGGCACGGCAAGGTGGTGTTCAACGGCGATACCGCCGACCACAGCCCCGCCGACCTTGCCGCATTGATGACCGGCCACGAAGTGGTACTCCCGCACAACGAATGCGCCGAGGGTTGCGGCGAAGTGCTTCTTTCGGTGAAGGGACTCAAGGTCCGCTCGGATCGCGGCCACCTGGCACTCGACGGAGCCGACCTCGAAGTGAGAGCGGGCGAAATTCTGGGCCTCGCCGGCGTTTCGGGCAACGGTCAGCGCGAACTTGCCGATGCGCTTGCCGGGCTGCGCAAGCCGGAATCGGGATCGATCAGACTGGGCGGAAAAGAATTGGCCGGCCATAGTCCCCGCGAAATCATCGGAGCCGGCATGGGCTACATTCCGGAAGACCGGAACACCGAAGGCATCGTCCCTTCCATGTCGGTAAAGGAAAATCTCACCCTGAAAGATTTCGCCTCGAAGGAATTCGCGGCCGGTCCTTTCCTCAAACTCAAGAAAGCCGAGCGAAACGCCGTCGACCTTAAAGAGCGCTACGATATCCGCTGCCCTTCGATATCCACCGCAGCCGGCTCGCTTTCAGGGGGAAACATCCAGAAGGTTATCCTCGCGCGCGAACTGGCCCGGGCGCCCAAGGTTCTCGTAGCGGTATATCCGACGCGCGGACTGGACATGGGTGCCGAGGAATTCATCCATAAGCGTCTCCTCGATCTTCGCAGGGAGGGCGTCGCCGTTCTCCTCATTTCCGAGGAACTCGACGAACTCATGAACCTTTCGGACCGCATCGCGGTCATTTTCAAGGGCAAGGTGCTCAAAACCATGCCCGCCCGGGAAGCGACGCGCCGGCACCTGGGCATACTGATGGCGGGCATCCGGGAAGAGGAGGACGTCCGTGAACAAGACCTATAAAACCATATATTCCGCAGTCGTAATCGTCCTCGCAATCGTCGCCGCGGTGGGAATGGGTGCCATTGTTCTGGTAGCGATCGGCGTGGACGTATCCGAAACCTATCGGGTCATCCTCACCGAGCCCCTCAAGGATATGTTCGGCATCACCGAAATCCTCGTCAGGACCGTTCCGCTCATCCTGATCGGCCTGGGCATCGCGATTTCATTCCGCTCCGGGATACTCAACATAGGCGCGGAAGGCCAGATGCAAATCGGTATCGTGGCTTCCGCGGCGGTCGCCCTGGCTTTCCCCGATATGCCCAAATGGCTTCTCCTTCCGCTGGTTCTCCTGACCGGAGCGGCGGGCGGCGCCCTTTGGGGCGGCGTCGCGGGGTACCTCAAGGCCAAACTGGGAGTCAACGAAATCCTGTCCACGGTCATGCTCAATTATATCGCGGCCCAGATTTACGGCTTTCTTCTGCGCGGCCCGATGATCGATCCAGCCGAACTCCAGACGGGTTCGGGAACGCCCCAGTCCATGCGCCTTCCGAAAACGGCCTGGATCGACAGGATCATACCCGGCACGCGCCTGCATTGGGGAATCGCCATCGCGCTCGTTCTCGCCGTCCTCGTGTACATACTGCTCTGGCGCACTACCTGGGGCTTCAAGATGAGGGCAGCCGGAGCGGAACCGAAAGCGGCGCGCTATGCCGGCATCAAAGTCGAGTCCTGCCTCGCCGCGGCGATGATTCTGGCCGGAGCCTTCGCAGGACTCGCGGGAGCGGTAGAGGTGACGGGCGTGCACCGGCGCGCCATCGAAGGAATATCCTCGGGCTATGGTTTTTCGGGTATCGTCGTCGCTCTCTTCGGGGGCCTGCATCCTGCGGGCATCGTGCCTTCGGCCTTCTTTTTCGGGCTTCTGCTCATCGGCGCCGACATGACCCAGCGAGCCCTTTCCGTCCCGGCCAATATGGTGCTGGTCCTGCAGGGCGCCGTCATCCTGAGCATCGTATCCGCCAAGACATGGCTGAACGATCCCTATGCCAGAGACAGGGCGGTACGCTTCATGACCCGTCTTTTCGGCCGCAAGCGTGCCCCGGAGAGCGGTGGCGGCCGCAGGGGGAGGATCGCCAGATGAACATCGGCGACATCGTCCTCAATATTCTCGCGCTCGGGATTCCCTTTTCCGTGGCCCTTCTTCTCGCCGCGCTGGGCGAAATGTTCAATCAGCGCGCCGGCGTGTTCAACCTGGGATGCGAGGGGATCATGGCCATGGGAGCCTTTTTGGGCTTTCTGCCTGCCTACTTTCTCCAGAATGGCCCCCTCGCGCCTTACGCGAACCTGATCGGCATAGCCGCAGCCGCAGCATCGGGTATCGCTATGGGAGCCCTTTTCGGACTCGTGACGGTGAGCTTCCGCGCGCCACAGGGCATCGCGGGCATCGGCCTGCAGATGCTCGGCTGGGGCGCCGCGGGCACCCTGTCGCGCCACTTCGTCGGCGGTGTCACCGGCATACCGGGCATAAAACCCTGGCCGGTCCCACTGCTTTCGAAAATTCCCTATATCGGACCGGTTCTGTTCAACATGACGCCTTTCGCCTACTTCGCCTTCCTGATGGTGCCGGCAAGCTGGTATATATTGTTCAAAACGCCATGGGGACTCAAAGTCCGCGCGGTGGGTACGCATCCGCGTGCCGCCGACACCATGGGCACCAACGTAAACCGCACGCGCTATCAGGCCCTGATGCTGGGCGGCGCTTTCGCGGGGTTGGCGGGCGCATATCTTTCCCTTGCCCAGGCCAAGATGTTCGCGGACGACATTGTGTCGGGACGCGGCTTCATCGCTGTCGCTCTCGTGTATTTCGGCCGCTGGCATCCGGTATATATCCTTGGAGGAAGCCTGCTGTTCAGCATCGCCCAGTCCTTCCAGCTTTCGATCCAGGTTCTGGGGATCAATTTCCCCTACGAATTCGCCGTCATGCTCCCCTATGTCCTCGTCATCCTCGTCCTGGCCTTCTCGCGTGGCTCGAAGATGCGCGGTCCCGCCGAGCTCGGCAAACCCTACAACAGGGAAAAGCGAGTCTAAGGTGGCTATCGTCCGCTTTTTGGTCAACGGTTCCCATGCGCAAGGCGACAGCTCCCGCAGCCTCCTGGATTGGCTGCGCAGGGATGCCGGGCTGACTTCGGTCAAGAATGGCTGCGCCGAGGGCGCTTGCGGCGCCTGTATGGTCCTCCTTGACGGTAAGGCGATCAACGCCTGCATGGTCCTCCTTTCCAAAATAGAAGAAAAATCGGTCACCACGGTCGAGGGCATCCCCGAAGCCGAGATGGCGATCTACGCGCAGGCCTTCGCCGAAGCGGGGGCCGTACAATGCGGTTTCTGCACTCCGGGAATGATTATTTCCGCGAAAGGACTCATCGATCGCAACAGCGACCCGAGCGAGGAAGATGTCCGGAAGGCTATACGACGGAACATCTGCCGCTGCACGGGATACGTCAAGATCGTCGAAGGCATCCTCCTCGCCGCGGCCCGCCTGCGTTCAGGAGGACTGGACGCGCAGCCCCCGGAAGGCACTCAGTTCCAGGCCGGCGCCACTCCTGGGGCCGGCGCGCAGCCCCCGGCCGGTACAATCGGCACAATCGGTACCAACCTCCCGCGCGTTGACGCCATCGAAAAGGCATCGGGGAAAGCGCTGTTCACGGACGACTACACCGCCCCCGGCATGCTGTACGGCAAAGCGCTCCGCACACCCCATCCGCGAGCGCGCCTTGTCGGCATCGATACTTCCGAAGCGCGGGCCCTGCCCGGCGTACGCGCCGTCATGACATGGCAGGATATCCCGGGCGAACGTTTTATAGGAAAGCTGATCGACGATTGGCCGAGCCTCATCGCCGCGGGCGAAGAAACCCGCTATGTCGGCGATGCCGTCGCGCTCGTCGCGGCCGACGATCCGGCCACGGCGGCCAAGGCATGCGCTCTTATCCATGCGGACTACGAAGTCCTCGAACCGGCGCTCGACCCGCGGCGGACCATGGAACCCGACTCGCCGCGAATCCATCCGGAAGGAAACATACTCACAAAGCTCGTCCTGGACCGCGGAAACGTGGACAAAGCATTTGCGCGCTCGGCGCATCGCGTGGCGGCTTCGTTCGAAACACCCTTTACCGAACATGCTTTCATGGAACCCGAGAGCGCTCTCGCCTACCCTCCCGACGCCGACGGCATCGTGGTAGTGCGCACTGGCGAGCAGAACGTATACGACGGCCGCAAATACGTCGCCAAAAGCCTGGGAATTCCCGAATCGAAGGTAAGGATTCTATCCTCCTACATCGGTGGCGGATTCGGCGGCAAGGAAGACCAGTCGACCCAGCATCACGCCGCCCTTCTGGCATGGAAAACCGGGAAACCGGTCAAATGTACACTGACCAGGGCGGAAAGCCTTCTCGTACACCCCAAACGCCATCCGATGCGGATCGATGTCGAGCTGGGATGCGACACATCCGGCAAAATCATGGGTTCGCGGGGTCGCATCGTCGCCGACACCGGCGCATACGCCTCCCTGGGAAGCCCCGTCCTGCACCGGGCGGTGACCCATTTCGGCGGTCCCTACGACTATCGCGACATCCATGTCGAGGGATTCGGCGTGTATACGAACAATCCTCCGGCGGGCGCGTTCAGGGGATTCGGCGTTCCGCAGGTGAATTTCGCCTTCGAGTCCTGCCTTGACCTTCTGGCCGAAAAAACCGGCATTTCGCCCCTGGAAATCCGCATGCTCAACGCGATCCGCCCGGGCGGAACCCTGCCCAACGGCCAGATCGCGGGCCCCGATACCGCGCTCCTCGAATGCCTCGAAGCGGTACGGTCCGAATACGAAAAAGCCCCCGCAAGAACGGGACTGGCCTGCGCCTTCAAAAACACCGGCATAGGCGTCGGTCACCGCGACACGGGCCGATGCGACATCGCAGTTTTCGAAGACCACATAGAATTGCGGTCGGGAGCGGCCTGCATCGGACAGGGCCTCGGTACGGTGCTCACGCAGGTGGCGTGCGACACGCTGGAGCTCGCCCCGGAACGCGTGATCTACCTTCGTCCCGACAGCTTCCTCACCCCGGACTCCGGCACCACCACCGCATCGCGCCAGACACTGATCTCCGGCGAAGCCTGCAGACTCGCTTCCCTGCGCCTGCTCGAAGCATGGGAAAATATCGAACCGACCGGCGGCGTTTTTCCTTACTCGGCCCTGGCCGGCGAAATATTCAAAGGCGAATATATCGCCGAAACGGATCCCTTCGACTCGTCGGAAACGAACCCCGTATCGCACATCGCGTACAGCTACGCATGCCATCTGGTGAGGCTGGGCGAAGACGGAAAACCCGAATTCGTGCTCGCCGCCCACGATTCCGGCCGCGTGGTCAACCCCAAAGCGATCGAAGGCCAGATCGAGGGAGGCGTAGTGATGAGTCTGGGGTATGCGCTGACCGAAAAATTCCCGCTGGAGAGAGGAGTGCCTACAGCCCGGTTCGGAACTTTGGGCCTGCTGCGCTCGACCGATGTGCCGAAAATAAAAAGCGTCACGGTGCGCGGCGCCGATTCGGGCGTGGGTTACGGCGCCAAGGGTATCGGTGAAATCGCCTCTATCCCGACCGCTTCGGCCACGGCGCTGGCATATCACAGACTGGACGGAGTGCTGAGAACGAAACTTCCGCTCGAAGGCACGCCCTACGCGAAATAAAAGGCGCCGCGCCGCTCTGGCGGCGGGGAGACGCCCCACTCCGCTCGCGAGCCGCCTGAACCACCGCGGCCCGCGGACAGACACCCGGCGGTTCAGGCTTTCGTAGCGGCTCTCTTCCTGCTGGCAGGAGTCGCAAGCTTCAGGAAATCTTCCCAGAGCGTATCGAAAGTTTTCACCAGATCGAAAGAACCCGTCGACTCGACCCAACGTATCGCGAGCGATTGACAGGCTCCGACGGTAAGGGCGCGCAGGGATTCCATGGCCACCTCGCCGCGAAGGGCTCCCGACGCGATCGCTTCAGTCAGGCAGGCTTCCACGAGGACACGATCCTGTTCCCAAATCGAGTCGATACGCGCCCGAAGCTCGGGATATCCGCCGAAAACCTGACGGGGATACAGCGCCAGGTACGCAAGGTCGAGGTCGGCCGATAAAAGCTCGATCCGGTATTTCAGCGCTTTTCCGAGTCTGGCCAGGGGCGCGGCCGCGGGGTCGAAGGCTTCGGCAAAATGCCGCCACGCGCCTTCCACAACGTGGAACAAACCCTCGAAAAGGCCGTCGACTCCATCGAAATGCCTGAAAATCGCGGGCTCGGTGATCCCCGCCCGCCCGGCGACATTCTTGAGGGTAGCCGCGCGTGGGCCATCCTCGCGCACCGCCTGGGCAGCGGCCCTTACTACCGCAAATTTGGCTTTTGAAAACGGTTTCACATCATGAAGGTCTTTGATGGTCATAGTCATGGAATCTGATTCTACTGAAGATTTCTTGACTCGGGAAGTATGTCTTTCACTCTTCTTCGAAGATTTTTCCGAATTTATCCGTTTCATTTGTGCAACAACTGCCTCGACCGCTCGGCGGCCTTGACCACAGCCTTGATAAGGGTGACCCGAAGTCCCCCTTCCTCCAGTTCCAGAATGCCATCGATGGTGACTCCGGCTGGCGTCGTCACTTGATCCTTCAGCTTCGCAGGATGTTCTCCCGTCGAGAGCACCGTCTTCGCAGCTCCCAGGACCGTCTGTGCTGCGAGTTCGGTCGCCACTTCGCGCGGCAGACCGAGTTTCACGCCGCCGTCGGCGAGCGCTTCGATGATTATATATACATACGCTGGGCCCGAACCGGAAAGTCCCGTGACGGCGTCCATATGCTCTTCGTCCAGCACGGCAACACGGCCCACCGCCTCGAAAATCCCGGAAGCCGACGCCACCTGGGCGGGTGTCGCATTCCTGCCGGGCGAAAGCACAGTCATGCCCTCGCCCACCGATACGGCGAGGTTGGGCATGCTCCGTATCACACCGATATCGCCGGGAATCTTCGATTCGATCAAATTGAGGACAACACCGGCGGCGGTCGATATGAGGAACTTTCCGGGTTTCAGCTGAGGCGCGATCTGCGCCAGAACTTCCACGATGGATTTCGGTTTTACGGCGAGCACGATGATTTCAGCTTCTTCAGCCACCAGACAATTGTCCAGAACCGACCGTACTCCCAGCCTCGCTTCCAGGTCGGCACGATGTTTTTCGGTTCTCACAGAAAGAATTACATCCGAAGGCTGCATGAGCCCCTTCGCGAATACGCCCTGTAGAAGAGCCTCGCCGATCTTGCCTGCGCCGATGATTCCCAGTCGTGCGGACATGTATCCTCCTTCCCGTCATACGATTTTTACACCCGATCCGGATCCCTAAAAACCAATATACCGTAACTGGCCGTTGAAATGCTTCGCGTATCGCAACAAGCCATTTGACGAAGCCCCTTTGA
Organism: Rectinema sp.; assembly: GCA_039679665.1. GTDB lineage: Bacteria > Spirochaetota > Spirochaetia > Treponematales > Rectinemataceae > JBDKUJ01. The sequence continues at coordinate 13,214 of JBDKUJ010000290.1, forward strand.
CGAAGCCCCTTTGACGAAGCTCAGCCGCGAAGGGCTTCCTCGAGCGCGACGCCTGCGTCGGTACCCGAGTCCCTGTATTTGACGATGCAGGGCGCCTGCAGGGAAAGCCCCTCGGAATGGGCCCAGTCGCCTTTCGCCGGGCGGGAACCCGGCACGACGACCGCGCCCGAAGGCACCTCGCCCCGCAGTTCGACGCATCTGACGAGATCGTAAATGCGGCTCGCTGCGGTCAGGATGACACCGGGAGCGAGCACCGCGCGTTCCCGCAGCACAACGCCCTCGAACAGTCCGCAGAGCGCACCCACGAAAACGCCATCCTCGACAATGACGGGTCTCGCCTGCGGCGGCTCGAGCACGCCTCCCACCTGGACTCCGGCCGAAAGATGGACCCTGGAACCTATCCGGGCACAGGATCCGACCAGTACATGGCTGTCGATCATCGTCCCCTCACCCACGAAAGCCCCCACATTGACATAGGAAGGCGGCATCATCACGACGCCCCGGGCGATATGGGCTCCTCTGCGCGCCGAACTGCCTCCGGGCACCACCCTGATCCCGTCCGCCTCCGTGAATCGCCGCGGCGGAAAGGCCGGCCTGTCGAAGGCGCCGCCCGGCCAGTCACATGCCGCAATACCGCCGGCCCTGAATCCGGAAAGGATCGCGGCTTTCACCCAGCGTACCGCCCGCCATTCACCGCCCGAATCGCGCTCCGTCGCGGCAATGTCGCCTTTTTCAAGCGAATCGAGAAAGAATTCCCAGACTTCAGCCCGCCGCGCCTCCGGCTCGGCCCCGATACCCCCGATACCCCGGGAACCGTCCGAACCCAGCGAAAACAGGTCCGAAGCGAAATACCGCTCGAGTTCGGACGCACTCATGCCCTTCTGTTTCATGCGCGCCCCTCCGAAATAGCGGCAAGCGTTTCCGCCAGCCGAGTCCGCGTAGACCGGGACGCGCCCGTCAATGGAAGGCGCAAGCCTTCGCCGCAGAGCCCCACAAGCGCGAGAGCGGCCTTGAGCGGAACAGGGTTCGATTCGAGAAAAAGCGCATCCATGAAAGGCAGGAGCTGCCTGTGCAGCCGCAGCGCTTCGTCGCGCTTTCCGGCGAAAGCGGCTGCCAGCATGGCTTTGCATCGCCGCGGCAACACATTGGCGGCTACACTGATGAGCCCTTCCGCTCCAAGCGCCACCGAAGGCAGCGCAAGCGCGTCGTCGCCCGAAAGCAGAATCTTGCCTTCGGGCAGGGTCCTGCCGATTTCGCCGATCTGGGCGAGATTGCCGGAAGATTCCTTGACCGCGGCGATTCCCGGAATTTCCCAGAGCCTCGACAGAACGGAGGGAGTCAGGTTGAGCCCCGTGCGCCCCGGTACGTTGTAGACAATCACCGGTTTGCCGCAAGCGGCGCCGGCCGCGGCGCGAAAATGCGCGACCAGGCCGTCCGGCGTAGGCTTGTTGTAGTATGGCACGACGACGAGCAGACCGTCGGCGCCCTGATCCACGGCTTCCGCCACAAATCTGACGCATTGCGCCGTCGAATTGGACCCCGCCCCAACGACAACGGGCAGGCCGGGCGAAACTTCGACCGCCCTGGCGACGAGTTCGCGGCGCTCCCCCGCCTCGATCGTAGCGCCCTCGCCCGTCGAGCCCAGCACCACGAGAAAATCGGCCCCGCCCGATTCCGCGGCCCGGAAGCTTCCGCCGCTTCCGGACTCCGCCGACACGAAATCGACGAGCCCGGCAAAGCCTGCGAAATCCACGCGCCCGGCTTCGTCGAACGGGGTCGCGAGCGCGACCCCGAGCCCGCCGATCGCAAAGGTCGCCGATGCTGCGGCCATTTTCAGACTCCTTCCGGGCTTCCGGCCCGGCCAAAGCCGCCCAAAAGCACGGCAGCGAAATCGTCCATCGTAAAAACACCTTTCCTACCGTGCAGCCAGCAAGCGGCCTTGAGCGCGCCGGAAGCGAACACCCTGAGATCGCGCGCGACATGCACGAGCGACAGGGATTCGAAAGGCGCATCCAGCACCATTTCGTGGCGCCCGATTTCGTAACCCGCGCGGAGCGAGGCGATGTTGATTCTGCCGCTCTGCCAGGAACCCGAATTCCAGCCCGAATATCGCGGGCAGGACCCCGCGGCCGCATCCGCGAGACTTTTTGCGGTTCCCGAAGGCGCATCGGCCTTTCCGCGATGATGCCATTCGCATATCGCGATGTCCGACTCGGGCTCGGACGCGGCAAAACCGCCCATGAGAGCGGCCATTTTTCGCATCAGCGCCGCGCCGGGGCTCAGGTTGGGCGCCACAAGAACACCGATCCGGCCATCGACGCGCAGAGCCAGATCGGAAAGACCGGAAGCCTCATTATTCCAGCCCGTGGCCGCGATCACCAGATCGACACCGTGCGCGAGCGCCCATTCCAGATGCGATTCCACCGCCATGAGCGCGCTCGCATCGATCGCGAGATCCGCCCCTTCCCGCGCGCATTCTTCCCGACCCTCGGCCCACGCCAGGTCGAAAGACGGACCGAAAGATGGACTGAAAGGCGAACCGAAAGATGAACCCTCCCGCAGCGCCTGATCGTCGTGCGTGCGCCCGATTTCCGCCGCGATGGCCGAGCCGAGACGCCCTTTTCCGAAAAGACCGATTTTCATGCGGCATCTCCTTCGAAAAAAGCGGCATGCAGACGCCGCAACGCCTGCTCGGCGCCTTCGGCCTTCATCACGAGACTGAGGTTGATATCGTTGGCGCCCATCGACACCATATCCACGTCGATGTCGCCCAACGCGATGAACGCTTTGCGAAGCACCGCGGGCGTTTCCTTGAGCATGTCGCCCACAACCGCCACCACGACCCGATCCACCTCCAGATCGACCTTGCCCAATTCGGAAAGATCGGCGGCGAGCGCTTCGAGCGGCTCGCCCATATCGAGCGAGACGGAAACGCATATTTCGGACGTCGAGACCAGGTCGACGCTCACGCCGTGCAAGCCGAACACTTTGAAAAGCCTGGCGAGAAAACCCGACTGCTCCGTCATCGATTCCTGCCGGACGCTCAGAATCGCGACATTGCGGCGCATCGCGATCGCCACCGCGGCCCTTCCGCTCGATGAACCCGGACTTATGGTCGAAAAAAGCCCGTCGGATTTGAGTGTGCTCCGTACCGTCACGGGAATTCCCGCCTCGAGCGCGGGCCTTATCGTGGCCGGATGCAGCACTTTCGCGCCGTAGGCCGCCAGCTCTGCCGCCTCCTCGTACCCGAGCGTTTCTACCGTGCGCGCCTTCGGCACGACCCGCGGATCGCAGGTCAGAATGCCTTCGACATCCGTCCAAATCTGAATCTCGCCGGCGCCCAGCGCCGCCCCGAAAAGACTCGCCGAGTAGTCCGAACCGCCGCGTCCCAAAGTAGTCGTCGCTCCGCCCGAGTCCGCGCCGATGTAGCCCTGCGTCACCGCGATTTTTCCCGGCCCCAGCAAAGGCAGGATTCGATCGGCCACCAGCTTCGCGATCGCCTTGCGATCGGGCCGGGCCTCGCCGAAGCGCGAATCGGTGCGCATCACGCTGCGCGCATCGATGCAGGGCGCATCCGCGGCCAGGGCCACCAGAAGCCCTGACAGTCGCTCGCCTGCGGAAGCGATATCATCCATGCTGCGTTCGCTCAGTTCGGCGAGAAGCCGTACGCCGTGCAGCCTGGACTCCAACGCCTGCAGGATCGAAGCGATTTCGGTTTCGACCGCAGTATCTCCTTCCGGACGGAGCGCCCGGACCGCGGCCAAATGCCTTGCCCGGAGTTCCGCGCATACAGCAAGCGCCGCCTGAAGATCGCCTGCGCACGCAGCCTTGGCCGCGCGAAACAATGCATCGGTGACGCCCGACATGGCCGACACCACGACCAGGACCCCACCGGCCGCGTTCAGGCGGGCAAGCCTTGCTACCTCACGCATGCGCTCCGGATCGCCGACCGAAGTGCCTCCGAATTTCATGACGACGATACCCATCAGATCGCACCTGTCGCCAGCGCCAGTTCTGCGTTGAGCACGGAGGCCCCCGCCGCGCCGCGCTCCGTATTGTGCGCCATCGAAACGAACTTGAAGCCCAGTATCGGACAGATCCGCAGGCGGCCCACATGGATGCGCATGCCGCCGTCGGCTTCCGCGTCGCGGCGCGGCTGCGGCCTGTCGGGAAGATCGGAGAGGGTCAGGAAACGGGAAGGCGCGCTGTGCAGGCTCAAACCCGCCGTATCGGGAACGAAGGTTTCGAATGCCTTCGCAACCTCTTCGATCGAAGGGTTTCCGCGCAGACGCAGCGAAATCGTGATCGTATGGCCTTCGAGCACCGGAACGCGCGTACAGGTGGCCGAAACGGGAAAGTCCGCCGCATGCAGCCCGGAGGAAATGCCCGATCCGCGCAGAGTCCCCAGTATCTTGTCGGACTCGACTTCGACCTTGGCTTCCTCGTTGCGGATGAAGGGAATGACGTTTCCCGTGATATCCATGGCCGACACGCCGGGATACCCCGCGCCCGAAATGGCCTGCATGCTGGTCATCATGACCGCTTCGATCCCGAAAGCCCTTTCGAGAGGGGCGAGCGCCCCGGCGAGGGCTACTGTCGTGCAGTTGGGGTTGGTAACGATCGCGCCCTTCCAGCCCCGCGCCGCCCGCTGCCTGGCGAGAATGCCGAGATGGGCTGCATTGACTTCAGGAATGAGGAGGGGGACATCGTGTTCCATCCTGAAAGCGCTGGCGTTTGAAAACACCGCTGCGCCCGCCTGCGCGAAAGCCGGCTCGATCAGGCGGGCAGGCTCGGTGTCCAGCGCGGAAAAGGCGATCGGCGCGGGCGCTGCCCCGGGGTCGCAGGCCACGACGGTCATATCGCCCAATCCGGCCCAGGGCTCGCCGTCCAGTTGCCAGACACAGGCATCTCTGTACCGCTTGCCTATCGACCGTTCGCTTGCCGCCAGATAGACCGGCTCGAAAAAGGGATGGACGGCGAGCCGCCTCAAGAAACGCTGGCCGACGACGCCCGTGGCGCCCAGTACCGCGACGGGAATTCTACCGCCCGATGCGATGATTGCGGCGAGCGTCGATTTGCGTGTATCGAGCGATTCGGGCCTGGTGTGCGTTGCGGACTGAAAGCTACCCATAGGAGTCTCCAATCCGAAGGAGGTCCCATGCGTAGGTCTTCCTGCTCGACACATAAACCCTGCGGACCGCAGAGCTACTGGTCGCACGCGCCGTGCTGTACGCCGTAGACTGCGCACAAGGCGGGGAAGAAGGCGTTACGTCAGGCTCTCCGCGGGTGGAAAAATTCCCGCGACAGCCGCCGGGTATTAGTCCGGACGTCCAAGGTCGCGTGCCGGGGCGACACTGCTTCCCTTCGGCGATTCTCCCCTTTCGGCCGGCGTCACAGGGGCCCGAGCCCTCTGCCGGCGTACTGATGGGAATCGCTCCTCCATCGGTAGCGCGGACCCTAACACAGCTTCTGCATGAGAAGCAAGAGGGAAAATGCATAAAAAACCGCTATTTTGTCGTTTTATAGGATAAAAAACCGATCCCATTTTCGGCGGAATTCAGCCTGCGATGTCGAATCTGCAACCCGGAATTTGAAAACCTAGTGTATTATAGTCAACAATAGCGGGCGGAATGGAAAGCCCGCCACATGGATTACAGGAGGTTCACATGGTTTCGGGAGGAATCGCGCTTCTGCTGCTTTTGCTGGCTGTGGTCCTCATCGTCGTGCTCACCGGAAAATTCAAGGTGAACGCGTTCCTGGCCCTGATAGGCATCGCATTCGCCTACGGCCTGGCCATCGGCCTGCCTTCACTGGAGGTGGTGAAGAACGTCAAAAACGGCTTCGGCAACACCCTCACCAGCATCGGCATCGTCATCGTGGCCGGCACCATCATGGGTACCATTCTCGAAAAGACCGGTGCCGCCCTTTCGATGACGCAGGCCATTCTGAAGCTGGTCGGAAAGAACCGGGCTCCCCTCGCGATGAGCATCGCGGGATACGTGGTCTCGATCCCCGTGTTCTGCGACTCCGGTTATGTCATCCTCAATCCTCTCAACAAGGCACTCGCCAAAGAATCGAAGATTTCGATGTCAGTAATGGCTGTCGCGCTGGCCACAGGCCTCTACGCCACCCATACCATGGTCCCGCCCACACCCGGTCCCATCGCCGCAGCGGGAGCGCTCAGCGCCGACCTCGGCAAAGTCATTCTCCTGGGCCTGATCGCAGCCGTCCCGGCCGCGCTTTCAGGTCTCCTCTGGGCCACGAAAGTCGCCAAGAAATACCAGA
>JBDKUJ010000291.1:0-3546 GCA_039679665.1 Rectinema sp.
CGATGGGCACGACGCCATGCCCACCAGCTGCGCCATAGAAGGCATGGAGCTTGCGATGGCGAAAGCGGCGGCCGGAGGAATAGGGTATGTCGGTGTCAAGAATTCGAGCCATATCGGCGCGCTGAGCTATTACTCCCTTATGGCCGCAAAAAGGGGAATGATCGGGGTCGCGATGACCAATACCGATCCCTGGATGACTGTCCCTGGCGGTAAAGGGCCGATTATGGGCACCAATCCGATCTCCTACGGCATCCCTACGGGAACGGACAAGCCGATTTTCCTGGATATCGCGACGAGTTCTGTCGCCGTAACGAAAATTCTCGCGCTTAAGGCGATGGGGAAAATGCTTCCCGACAAATGGCTCGTGGATGAACATGGAGTTCCCACCGACGATCCCAAAGACTATCCCGAGAAGGGTGCGTTGCTTCCCATGGCCGGTCATAAAGGATACGGCATCGCTCTGCTGGTCGAGACGCTTTCTTCGGTGATTACCGGCGCGGCCATGCTCAGCGGAGTCAATTGCTGGCTGAATGACACGCCCAAGCCGGCGAATGAAGGACATGCCTTTATCGCGATCGATATTGCGAAGCTTATGCCGAAGGGCCTGTTCTTCAAGCGTCTCGCAGAGATGACGGACGAAATCAAAAGAGCACCCAAAGCCGACGGAATGGAAAAAATCTTCATGCCGGGAGAAATTGAACACGGGCGAAGGGAAAAAGCCGAGCGCGAGGGACTGACGCTTCCGGATTATGTCCTCGTCAATCTCGAAAGTCTTGCAAAGGATATCGGCGACGTTGCCGCGTTCCACTCGATGTTCTTTTCAATTGCCGGGTAAGTTAAGTAAGGAGGATTTGATGATTGTCCGGCAAATATCGCTGAATGTTTCTTCAGCCAATCAAAAGGCTTTCCTGGATTTCTGGAGAGACGATTACAGGAAGGCCATGTCCGCGAAGCGCGGATTCATCGATGCCCGTCTGCTCAAATACACGGACAATAGTGAAACATACCAGATGCTTCTTGAGTTCGCGTCGGAAGAAGATTCAGCCGGCTGGAGGGCTTCCGCGGAGCATGCGGCGCTGGGCCCGCGGCTTCATGCGCTTTCATCCGATATGTCGTTGCGGGTCCTTTCGCCGGTAGCCTGATTTCCGCATCGATTCCATCGACCCGAAAAAGCGAAGATTTGGATAAAAAAAGGGACGGCCTTTCGGCCGCCCCTTTTTACTTTAATCGCAACGTCTGTCGATCAGGGACTCAGAAGGGCCTGTCGGCGAGATAGCGATATTCCTTGTACTTGCGCTCGATCATGCTGCGCTGTTTGGCCAGGAGGCTGGCGGCGCGCTCGGGGTTGGCTTCGCGCAGGCTCTTGAAGCGCACCTCGCGATACATGTACTCCTCGATCTTCGAGAAGTCCGGCTCTTTGGAGTCGAGCTGGAAGGGATTCTTGCCCTCGACCTTGAGGCGCGGATCGTAGCGGTACAGCGGCCATACGCCCGACTCGACGGCGGCTTTCTGCTGATTCATGCCGCGCATCATATCGATGCCCTGATTGATGCAGTGTGAGTAAGCGATGATGAGCGACGGACCGTTATAGCTCTCGGCTTCGCGGAAGGCCTTGATGACCTGGCTCTGGTTGGCGCCCATGGCGATCTGCGCCACGTAGACGTAACCATAGCTCACGGCGATCATGCCGAGATCCTTCTTGCCGGTTTCCTTGCCCGCCGTGGCGAACTTGGCGATGGCGCCGATCGGGGTGGCCTTGGACGCCTGTCCGCCCGTGTTCGAGTAAACCTCGGTGTCCAGGACGAGAATGTTGATGTTGCGGCCGGAAGCGATCACGTGGTCGAGACCGCCGAAGCCGATGTCGTAAGCCCATCCGTCGCCGCCGAAGATCCAGACCGACTTGCGCAGAAGACCGTCGGACAGGTTGGCGAGTTCCGTCGCCCAGAGTTCTTTCTTGCCCGAAATGGCTTTCTTGAGTTCGGCCACGTCGGCGCGCTGGGCTTCGATTTCTTCCTCGCTGGACAGGGGGTTGGCCAGGATGCGGCCGGCGAGCGTCGCATCGACACCTTTCCCGGTTGCGGCGGTGAGAAGCTCACGGGCGTACTCGGTCTGCTTTTCGACTGTCATTCGCATGCCCATGCCGAATTCCGCGGCGTCCTCGAAGAGGCTGTTGGACCATGCGGGTCCGCGGCCGTCGGGGCGGGTGGTGTAGGGCGTGGTAGGCAGGTTGCCGCCGTAGATCGACGAGCAACCGGTAGCATTGGCGATCATGGCCCTGTCGCCGAAGAGCTGGGTCATCAGCTTGATGTACGGGGTCTCTCCGCAACCGGCACAGGCGCCGGAGAACTCGAAGAGCGGCCGCCTCATCGCGATACCCTTGGCGAGGGACAGGTTGATGTATTTCGCGGGAGTGTCGGGAATGGCGAGGAAGAAGTCCCAGTTCTTGGCTTCGGACTCGCGCAGGGGCGTCTGGTGTTCGAGGTTGATCGCCTTGCGTTCCGGATTGACCTTGTCCTTGGCGGGGCAAGTGTTCACGCAGGCGCCGCAGCCGGTGCAGTCCTCGGGCGAAACCTGGAGAGTGGCCTTGAGCCCGGCGAGTTCCTTGCCCTTGGCGTCGACGCTCTTGAAGGTTTCAGGCGCGCCTTCCGCATACTTGGACTCATAGGCCTTGAGGCGGATTACCGCGTGGGGGCAGACCATGGAGCACTGACCGCACTGGATGCAAAGCTCGGGGTTCCAGACGGGAATCTTCTCGGCGATATTGCGCTTCTCGTACTTGGTAGTGCCGGTGGGGAAGGTGCCGTCGTCGGGCAGCTTCGACACGGGGATCTTTTCGCCGCGCTGGGCGATCATTTCACCGAGCGTCTCGCGGACGAACTCGGGCGCATACGAGGGCACGGGGCTCAGGATATGTTTTTTCGCTGTCGCCTGGCCGATCTGCACTTTGTGCGTGGCGTTGAGCGCCATATCGATCGCGACGAGGTTCTTCTGGACGATATCGGCGCCCTTTCTGTGGTAGGTCTTCTCCGTGTACTTCTTGATCATGGCGACGGCTTCCTCTTCGGGAAGTACGCCGGAGATCTTGAAGAAAGCGGTCTGCATGATCGTGTTGATGCGGCTGCCCATGCCGGATTTGTCGGCGATGTCGACCGCGTCGATCACGTAGAAGCGCAGTTTTTTGTCGATGATGCGCTTCTGGACTTCGACGGGAAGCTCATCCCAGACCTTGTCGGCGGCGAAGGGGCTGTTGAGGAGGAAGATGCCTCCCTGCTTGGCGTTGGCCAGCATGTCCAGCTTCTCGACGAAGGCGAACTTGTGGCAGGCGAGGAAGTCGGCCTTGCTGATGAGGTAGGGTTTGGTGATCGTCTTGGGACCGAAACGAAGGTGGCTGATCGTGTAGGAGCCGGCCTTTTTCGAGTCGTAGAAGAAGTAGCCCTGGGCGGAGTTGGAAGTCTCGTCGCCGATGATCTTGATGGAGTTCTTGTTGGCGCCGACCGTACCGTCGGAACCGAGGCCGTAGAAGAGGCACTCCTTGACGCCGTCGGA
>JBDKUJ010000292.1:0-2926 GCA_039679665.1 Rectinema sp.
GTCCCGTCCACCTCGCGCAGGGCGGCTCCGTACTGGAGCACCTGGATGCGCTTGGCGGCGGGGGCGGCCCTGGGCAGGAACACCGTTATCGCCAGCCCCGCGGCCGCGCCGATGCAGGCCATGGAGGACGCGGCGTTGCCGGTCGAAGCGAGGGCGATTTCGCGGATGCCATGCTTGCGGGCGAAAGCCGCCACGAGCCAGCTCGCCCTGTCCTTGTAGGATCCTGAGGGGTTGCAGGTGTCGTCCTTGAGCCAGAGGCCGGGCACGCCCAGCTCCGCGCGCAGGCGTTCGGGCGCCCAGAGCGGTGTGTCGCCCACGGGCAGGGGAGGGAAGTATTCGCGTTCGACGGGGAGGGGAACCGATTCGGGCCCGCCCCGCCAGTCACCTTCCCACACACACTCGAGCACGCCTTCCAGAGGCTTGCCGGCTGCGTTCGCGCCCGAACATTTGTCGCAGAGGTAACGTCCGGGCGCGATGTCGTACTCCGCCCCGCAGTCGGGGCAGCGGTACTTCCAGCGGTTGTTCATGCGCGATGCTCTTTCGTGCGCGCTTCAAGGGCGAAGGGAAGCGCCGCATAGAAGGCCGCGCAGATTTCGAGGTCGTCGATGCGGTTGATCTCGTTGGGTGCGTGCGCCTGGCTTTCGTCGCCGGGGCCGAAGCCGATGCAGGGAATCTTGTGCCGCCCGCAGATGGCCACACAGTTGGTCGAGAAGGTCCACTTGTCGACCTCAGGCGCCCTGGCATAGAGCCCGGTGTACGCGTCCACGCCGGAAACGACGAGAGGATGGTCGGCCGGAATCTTCCAGGTAGGGAAATACAGTTCCTGCTTGTACAGTTTACCCGTATAGGCGGGTTGTGCGTATTCGGGCATCCGGACAGTGAACTTGTCCACGCCCGCCTGTTCGAGCGCGCGCTCGACCTGGGAAATGGCGAGTTTGTCGTCCTCGCCCCAGGTGAGGCGGCGGTCGCAGTAGAGCATGGCCTGGTCCGGCACCGCGCACTGGCTCGGGCCCTGGACCTTCATCTGCGACACCGTGATAGTGCCCTTGCCGAGGAAGCCGTCGTCGTCGGGGGCGAGCACGGCGTTGAGTTTTTCGAGCGCCAGGGCGGCACGCGATGCCTTGTAGGCCGCGCTCTCGCCGCGCTCGGGCGCCGAGCCGTGACAGGAAATGCCTTTGATGTCGATCTGGATTTCCATGCGTCCGCGATGGCCGCGATAGAGCCTGCAGGACGTGGGCTCGGTGGAAACGGCGAAATCGGGAACGAATTTCTCTTCTTCGATGAGGTATTTCCAGCATAGACCGTCGCAGTCTTCCTCGATGACCGTGAAGGCGAACCAGACCGTGTAGTCGCCTGAGTAGGCCATTTCCTTGAGGATGCGGGCGGCGGTGATCATGGAAGCGGCGCCGCCGAGTTGATCGGACGAGCCGCGGCCGTACACGAGGCCATCCTTGACGGTGCCGGAGTGGGGTGGCGTCTTCCATTGGGAAGGGTCCCCGATGCCGACCGTGTCGATGTGGGCGTCGAAGACGAGCTTCTTTTTGCCGTTGCCTATGCGGCCGAGGAGCGACCCGAGGCCGTCGATCCGGATGTCCTCCATGCCGGCTTCCCTGCACAGCTTCGCGATGAGCTCGACGCGTTCCTTTTCCGTGGTGCTGAAACCGGGGATCCTGATCATCTTGCCGAGGTTTTCGGCCGTATAGTCGCGATATTCCTTCGCCTTGGCGAGAATCGTGTTCTTGTCCATGTTCTACCTCGCTTCCATGTTTTTCCAGAGTCGCGACGCCTGCTCTCTGGCGAAGGCCTGGATTTTTTCTTCGTCGAAAAGGGCCTCTCTGTCTTTTATGCGCAATTTCCCCGCCACCGCGACCGAACGGACCGATCTCGAACTCAGGCCGAAGGCCATGTGTCCGGCAAGATTTCCATCCTCAAGGGGCGTAAGGGGATCGTAATCCCAGTGCACAAGGTCGGCGGGACAGCCGGCTTCCGGCCTGCCGAAGGCGAACGCCGGGCCGGGCGTCTGTGTCGCGCCGCTTCCCTGCGTACCGTCCGTCGCCTGAGCCCCGGCTACCGATTGCACCGTGCCCGCCGGTAGCATACCGTCCGCCGACTGAAAATCCTGAGCGAAATATCGTTCGAGCAGGCGGTTTCCGCGATCCAGACAGGCGAGGAAATCGTCCGGCCACCAGGGACCTGAGCTCTCCCTGTGCCTGAATACGGCGAACTTGAATTCTTCGAGCATGTCGGCGCCCATACCGTCCGTTCCCAGCACCACATTGCGGTGTTTCGCGAGGAGGGCATTGTAGCCGACCGAGTTGTTCATATTGGAGCGTGCATTGTGCGCGAGGAATACATCGCGGGCGTTCATGATCTCGACTTCCGAAGGGCTGAGCCAGACGCCGTGGCCGACGATTCCCCTGGACATAAGGCAGCCGACTTTGTCCATGCGCTCGACCAGATCGAGTCCGAAACGGTAGCGCGAATCGACGGCGTCGAACTTGTCCTCGCCCAGGTGGATGTGGATGCCCCTGCCCGTGGTCCGTACTGCGTCGGCCAGTCCTTCGAGCGTTTCGTCGCCGACCGTGAAGCCCGCATGGGCGCCGATCGCGGCCTCCGTGAGCGTGTGCCCGCCACCCGCACGAATTTCGTCGATCTCGCGGGCGAAGCGCAGGTTCTCGCGAAGCCCCGCGCGGGCGCCCACCATTCCGTTGCGGTCGGTGGTTTCGTAGCAGAGAATGCCGCGCAGGCCCAGGGTTTCGTACGCCTTGCGAATGACGCTCAAGGATCCGTCTATGGCTTCCGGGCTCGCGTGATGGTCCACGAGGGAGGTCACGCCCGCATGGAGGGCGTCGGCGCCGCCTGAAAGGGCGCTGGCTTCGAGTATGGGCAGGTCGATGGCGCGGTCCAGCCGCCACCAGAGATGCTC
>JBDKUJ010000293.1:0-2081 GCA_039679665.1 Rectinema sp.
ATAGCCGAAAACAGGGTCGTTATGGGCAGAACCGTAGCGACGAGAGCCACACCCGCCACTGCGAGCCATGTGCCCGGGTCGGAAGGCACCTTTACCGGATCGCCTTTCACCAAAACCCATATCCAGTACACGACAGCGGCGCTCGCCATGATCACCGCGGTAGCGGCGACCGAATCGATGCCGGCGAGAATCCGTTCGCTGCTGACGAGATACGCGGCATATGCCACCGCAACCAGGACACCGAGCGCCAATCCGCCTGCCGGATAAGCTCCGGACCGGAAAAAAGTCAGGAGACAGCCCGAGAGCGAGAGGACGAGCGCGGCCACCTGCGTCCGCACCGGTTTCCGTTTCAGAAAAATGAGCGAAATAATGAGCACGAACGATGGATACAGATACAGAAGCATGCTTGTAATGCCCGGATCGAGCAGTTTCACGGTAAAAAAATACAGACCGGCTTGCGGCGAAAACCCCAGAAGACCGAGAAGCACGATGGAAAGAAGCCTTTTGCGAGGTACGAAGACGCCGTGTCGGGCAGTTCCCCTCAGCCGGGCGGCTTTTGCCCTGAAGAACAGGAGCAGCGCCAGAAACGCCGCCGAGAATGTGAATCGCCAGGCAAGAGTCTGTTGCACGGAAAAACCGCGCCCGTAGAGCAGTTCGGCAAAAATACCCAACGTCGAAAAACCGACGGCGGAAAGCAGGGCGAAGGCCACGCCCCTCGCCCTGCCGTTTCGCGAATCATCGCGAAGCGAATCGTCGCGGGGTGAATTATCGCGGAGCGAACCCATCGATCAGGCCTGGCTGTCGAACACTGTATCGCCGGGCGTATAGCGTGAGAGATCGATACCGTCCCTGACCCGTACCGCCTCGGCCTGGGTGCGGGCGAGTTCGGTATAGTCCCAGGATACGATCCTGTCGGTCTGGCTTGCGGACGGGGAAGGTGCCGCGGAAGCGTCCGCTCCTGCCCAGGCTGCGAGCTCCTCGGCTATCTTTTCGGCGCTGCGCGTGTCCCGGGGACGGGCTTCGTCCACGGGAGGCACCACCGATTCGGGTTTGAACCCCAGGGGTGAAGCGAGGATATTGCGATATACGACTCGCCGCAGGTTTTCGGCTTTCAGCGTTTCGTTGTCGCGCTCGAGTTTGGCCGCCCGAAGTATCGGGATGAGGAAAAACAGGGCGGAAAACGCGAGAGGCACCACGCCGAGCCCCCAGGTAATGAACGCCGCAGGATTGGCGAGCGGAATGACTTGCGTGAAAAGATAGCCCGAAGCCGAATAAAGGAACGCAAGCCCGTTGCGAAAAACGTAGCCATCAGGGGTCAGCCGGAAAAATTCCGTACCGATCGTCGCCGCGTTATACAGGAAGTAGCTTCCGAACGCGACATTGACCAGATTTATCGTCCTGAAAGTACGGTCGGCTTTCGGCTCGTTCATGGAAAATTTGCCCAGGCGCTTCAACAGAGTCGTATTGCCGTACACGCCCGGAGTCGTCCCCACTTTGGCCAGCAGCTTGGGGAAGAAATAATACACAAGACCGCCTTCGCTTACTTCCGGCGTGCCTTCGAATTCCAGCATGTAGCGGTTGATCGCGGCTTCGGCTCCCTTGGGGGAAAGCCCTGTGACTGCCATGAATTCGGGCAGCGTAATGACACCCTTGTGCGACTGCAGGAACGCGACAACGGCTTTTTTCTCGATTTCCGGCCAGGATGCGTTGGGATCGCCGTCGCCGAACACATGGGAAAAAACCGATTTGAAGAGCGGCTTTTTTTCTTTTCGTTCATCGCCGAGTCGATACCTGTCGTTGGGACCTTTGAAAAGTTCGGAATAGAACCATATCCGGATCAGGCTGTCGAAAATCCGGCCGGTCATCCATAGCCCGCCGATTCCGCCCCCGCCCCGTCTGTCGCTCCGCGAATCGCTCGATCCGCCGCCGCGCTGGGCCGCGATCGACAGTATGAACGCGAACAACGCGAGGGCCAGGAACAGGACGAAGTACCCGACGAGCATCGTAACGATCCAGGCTTTGAATGCGATCTTGCCGACGGCGACAAAGCCTTTCTTGAAGGCTTTCCAGCCGCGGGCCAG
>JBDKUJ010000294.1:0-6523 GCA_039679665.1 Rectinema sp.
GCTCTGCTCGAAGCGCTCGACGTGGAATTCCCGGACGATCTGGCCATCTTTACGGGCGAGACGGGGGCGGGGAAATCGCTCGTGGTGGGGTCGATAGGTTTTCTTTTCGGCGCGCGCGCCGATACGGACGTCATCCGCGAAGGCGCGGCGGAATGTTCCGTTTCAGGAATCCTGGACGTATCGCGCAACGAGGCTGCGCTCGGCTGGCTCAAATCCAGGGGGATCTCGGCCGAGGATGGCAAGGTGGCGCTGCGCCGCGGAATTCGCACCAACGGGCGATCCTATGCGTGGATCTGCGGCCAGTCGGTTACCCGCTCGGATTTGGCGGAATTTACGGCGCTCGATTGCGATATCCACGGACAACATGAGCACCAGAGCCTTTTAAAGCCCGAGAGCCACATGAATCTGCTCGACAGATTCGGTGCTCTCGAAAGTGAGTGCGCCGCCTATGCCGTACTCTACACAAAATGGGCGGATGAAGTCCGGACCTACAGGCGCGCTGCGGCCGAAGCCGCGAAGATGGCGCGGGAAATGGATTTTTTGGCCTTTTCGGTCGATGAACTCAAGCGAGCTGCGTTAAAAAAGGGAGAGGACGAGGAACTGGCCGCGGAAGAACGTGTGCTCGGGCAACATGAAAAGCTCCATACCGCCGCGGAGAACGCCGTCCAGATACTTTGGGGCAGCCAGGAAGGCGGAGTTCTCTCCGCGCTGCGCAAAACCAAAGCGGGGCTCGAAAACACGGCACTGATCGACCCGCGGGCGGAAACGCTTTCAAAACGCTTTTCCGACGCCTACTTCGAGATCGAGGACATCGCGGAATCGCTGCGCTCCTATTTCGACGGCCTCCGGTTCGACCCGCAACGGTTGGAGGAAATCGAATCCCGCCAGGCTGAGTTGCGAAAGCTCAAGAAAAAGTACGGGCCGACGATCGATGCTATGATTGCGCGGCTGGAAGAGGACGAAGCCCGGCTCGTGTCGGGTAAAAATTGGGACGTCGACAAGATCGCGATGGAAGCGGCGATTGCGCGCAGCGGTTCGGCCGCGCAAGAAGCCGCTCTGCGTCTCTCGGCTTTGAGAAAGGCAGCGGCCGAGGCGCTTTCGGAAAAAATTGAAACCGGATTATCGGGCCTGGGCATGCCGCATGCGAAATTTTGGATTGAAGTCGCGTCGCGTACCGATGCATCGGGCTCGCTCGCGCCGGGACCGGATGGCATCGACGTGGTCGAATTTAAAATCGCGCCCAACCCCGGCGAATCGGCCAAGCCTCTCGCCAAAATCGCGTCGGGAGGCGAATTGTCGAGGGTTGCGCTCGCAATCAAGACTGTTCTCGCGTCCATGGACACTGTCGGAACGCTGATTTTTGACGAAATCGATTCGGGGATAGGCGGAGAAGTGGCGCTGGCCGTAGGGCAAAGATTGAAAGAGCTGTCGCGTTCCCATCAGGTGTTCTGTGTGACACATCTGGCTTCCATCGCAGCGATGGCGGGAACGCAATATCGGGTCGGCAAGGAAGTACGGGGAGACAGGACGGTCACTTCGGTCGAGCCTCTCGCAGGAAAGCGCCGCGAAGAGGAAATCGCGCGGATGCTCGCGGGAGATCCCGAAGGGGCTGTATCGATCGCGCATGCCGCAGCGCTGCTTAATCGCAATGGTGTCAGGCGGGAAAATTGAGAAGTATCGAGCGCATTCCTCGAATCAGAGCTTCAAATCGGGCCTTGATACTGGGTTTCAGTGCTCTTTGCGGGACAGATCGTGCAGGGCGTCGTGGGGAAAGAGTTCGCCCATCGTGGTGAATACCCTGTTGTCGGGTGCGGATCCGAACTGGATCGGACAGTCGGGAGACAGGAATTCGGAAAGTACCTGCCTGCAGGCACCGCAGGGGCTTACCGGGTATCCGGAATCGGGAGCGGCTACCGCAAGCGCGACGAAATCCTTCCGTCCCGACGCCAGCGCGGTTCCGACCGCGTTGCGTTCGGCGCATATGGTGAGGCCGAAAGACCGGTTTTCGATGTTTGCTCCCGTGATTATGGTGCCATCCTTGCAGAGCAGGGCGGCGCCCACGCGAAAATGCGAATAGGGGGAGTAGGAATGTTCGGCGGCCTGAATCGCCGCATCGAAGAGAGCCGTGTCGTTCATCATTTGATTGCTGCCTTCATTGTTGACACTATGTGGGAGCAATATTATATCATTTTTTGTCCGGAAGCCAGTAGGAGGTTTCCGCGGAGGGGAATGTGGCCACAAGAGCGCGGGAGAAATCAGGCAAGCATCGATTCCGTTTTTGGATGCTTCTCCTGTGCGTGCTGTACCCCCTGATCGCCTCGGGAACGCTCGAGCCTGAAACGGCCGTGATTCCGGTACGGTTTGAAGCGTATCCATCCATGGCTACCCTCCCCGGAAGCCCGCCTTCAAAGGACTCTCGGGAATCGGGAAGCGCTGTGAATATCGTTCTCCCCGTGTCGGCTTTCGCGTCGGGGAATCGCGCAGGCTATGCCGATTCGGGCGGGTCCATTCTCTGGGCGGGGAATCGGTCCGGGATCGCTGCGATGGATGACTCCGGGTGGAGTTCGAGCGTATCGGACGGCGGCTTCTTCGTCAGTGATCCGTTCGGAAAAGCGCTTTTCGAAACCAGGCTCGAAGGCTATCCATTTTTCCAGGCCGGAAGGCGTTTTGCGCTGCGCGAAGACCAGCGAGGCGTTACCGAAATCGACACCCGCGGGCAGGCTCTGTGGACCAAGGAATTCCCTTCGATAGTGACCGCATTTTCGGCAGGCGGCGACATTGCCGCTTTCGGCCTGCTCGACGGTTCAATACGCAGTTTCGCCCGGGATGGCACTGAAGAGATTCCCATCATTCCTGCGGGATCCCGTCTTTCCTGCATCTATTCCCTGGCGGTTTCGCCCGATGGAAAGGACATAGCCGCGATATCGGGCCAGGATCCACAGCGTTTCGTTGTGTATCGCAGGGAAGGTATCGCCTATACACCCGCTTTCCGGAAGGATATTCCGGAAGCATCGGTTCGTCCGCTCTCGGCCGGTTTTTCGGCGGACGGATCCACTCTCGTCGCTGCGATCGAAAACGGTCTCGTCTTTTTCGACCTGACCGGCGACAGATTCCGGACTCTGAAAAACGGGTTGGAAGATTCCTATGTACGAAAAATTCTTTCCCTCTCAGGGACGACACCTCTGCTCATGACGCTGGAAGGGAAAAACGGGCGCATGGCGGTCGGCGCCATTTCGGCCGCGGGAACGGCTCTGCTGCGATTTTCTTTTGCGGCTTCGGATGCGGATATTGTCGCTTCCGGTGAAGGCTTCGTCCTTGCCCTGGATGATGGGCTATATCGATACGAAGCGGTACAACGATGAACGCTTGCCATAGTTTGAAACTGCGCATTTTTCTCCGTGCCGCTGCGGGCCTGTTGGGGGCATGCATGACTGCGGGTACGGCGTTCGCGCTGGATTGGCCCGCGGCGCCCGAAAAACCGAAAGCGGGATTCGGAAGCGCGCGATCGGATTACCTTCTGGCGCAGATACTTCTCGGCGGCGAACCTGTGGAATTGCGGGCGGCTGAAGACGGTGAAATTCTTTTTATGGCTGCGCAAGGTGGGGTACCCGGTTCCTTGCCATTTCCTCTGGGCGGCATGGTAGCGCTGGCGCATGAGGACGGATTTTCGACTTTATACAGCGGCATCGAACCGGATGTTTCCCCCCATGCAGCGAAGATGAAAAAAGGCGATTCCCTCGGAAAGTGGAACGGAAGCGGCACCTATGGAAGTGTCGGCCCCGGATTTGCCGTAGTGGATCGAAAAGTTCAAAGCTGGGTGAATCCCCTGATGCTTTTGCCGGCTCTGGAGTCCGACAGGGCTCCGGCTATTTTCGATCTTTCTCTCGCCAGGGATGGGGCGGTTGTCGAAATTGCGGAGGGCAGGAAAAATACGCCTCCGCTTGGGCAGGGAAGCTACGACATATTTGTGGGATCCGGCGACGGGAACGTATCGGGATTTCTCTCCGCGCCATTCAGACTAAGTATGAGCCTGAATGGCGTCGCCAGCGCGGAACGGACATTCGACGCGGCGGTGGCGTCCGGCGAAGGGCTTGCATTCACCGGGTCGAAAGCTCCATCGGGAAGCGGAATCGACAGTGAGGGCCGGTTTTTTCTTGGACGAGTGTTCCTGGCAAAGGGTGCGATGCGCATACGGATACGGGCTGAAAGCGTGTACGGATCCGTTCGTGAAACAACCTGGATTCTCGAGGTCCGCTGAAGAGGGCTCGAATCGCCGTTTCGTAGACCATCCTTGCGCCGGATGCTCCATGCGGATACTATTTTTACGCAATGGATTCATACAATCACGTCGCGGAAAATCTGGAACGCATTCGGGAAGGCATAGCCGCGGCGGCCGACAAAACCGGCAGAGACCCCTCAACGGTCTCGATCATGGGTGTGAGCAAATTCCATCCGCCAGAGGCCGTGCGCGCAGCCTACGCGGCGGGACTCAGACTTTTCGGGGAAAACCGGGTACAGGAAGCCGCGGGAAAGTATCCGCCGCTGCGTGAAGAAATGGACGGTTTGCGTGTCCACATGATCGGCACCCTGCAATCGAACAAACTCAACAAAGCGCTTGCGCTGTTCGACGGCATCCAGTCCATCGATTCGGTCGAGCAGTTGTTGCAGCTTCTTGCGCGTGTCGAATCCCGCGTTTCGCCCATCAGCCTTTTTCTTGAATTGCATACCGGCGAGGATTCCAAGGCCGGTTTTGCGGATGAAGATTCCCTGTACCGGGCATGCGACGCGTTCGCCGCATGGAAAGCGCATGCCGGAGCCCGGGCGGCGGAAGAGACAGGCGTCGACCTTGCCGGCCTCATGACAATGGCTCCCTTCACTTCCGATGAATCGACGGTTCGCACCTCCTTTTCGTGGCTCAGGAGAACTCTGGAAAACGCACGCCTGCGATCCGGGCTGGAATCCATGCGCGAATTATCGATGGGAATGAGCAACGACTTTACCATTGCGGTAGAGGAAGGCTCGACCATCGTCAGAATCGGAACTGCCCTGTTCGGACTCCGGTCGTGAAACCGGTACATCCGTCGCTTCGCGCATTGGGATTCGTCGTCCTTTTGCTGGGCGCGCCCGTCGCAGCCCTGTGGAGTCAGGCTGCCGACACGCAAGATTCCCCGCCGCTTGCGTCCGTACTTCCCGCAGCCGACCCTTCGGTCCTGGCGGCCGTGTCCGCGGAAACGGGGAGCACAGCGCAGACTGGAGCGAAAGTGGGCCAAGGAACTGCGAAAGCCGAGGGAGCGACGGGGAGAGTATTCGGGCGGATCGGGATCATCGCCGCGGGCAGTTTCCCTCTATCGCTGCTCTACACGAATTTTGGATTCGATATCTGGAAATACGCCGCAAACGGCTGGGATTCGCGTTATGCGCCATGGCCGTTCACGAATCAGTATTCGGTCGAGCCCGCGACGGCCGAGAGAACCTTGCGGCTTGGTGTCGCGGTGGGCGTTTCTCTGCTTGTGGGAATCGCGGACGCCCTGCTCGGTTCAGGATCGAGATAATTTCGCGCATCTGTCCGACCGCAGAGCGGCCGGGCAGATCGAATCGGGCTCAGAAATCGGGCTCAGGAATCGGGCTCAGGAATCGGGCTCAGGAATCGGGCTCAGAAATCGGGCTCAGGCTGGGGCGGAAAAAGTTCCGGAAGAGGCCGAACTTGACAGCCAGGACGCCGCCATCTAGTATGGCTCGAAGTTTCTACAGGCGAGGTAGTCATGTCAGAATCCGAAGGCTTCAACCTTGACGATGCGATCCGGAACATTCCCGATTTTCCCAAGAAAGGCATACTCTTTTACGACATAACGAGCGTGCTCACCAACCCGGACGCTTTCAAGTATTGCATCCGCAGCATGATGCGCCTGTATCGTGACGCCGATATCCAGGCAGTGGCGGCGATCGAGGCCAGGGGTTTTATTTTCGCCGCGCCCTTCTGCGAAAAAATGGGCATCCCGCTCGTTCTGGTTAGAAAAAAGGGCAAACTTCCGGGACGCACGATCAGCAAGTCCTACGACCTCGAGTACGGATCGGCCGAGATGGAAATGCACGCCGACGACATTCCCGCCGGGGCCAGATTTCTGATTGTCGATGATCTCATCGCCACCGGCGGTACGGTCAGCGCTGCCGCAGCGATAATCAGGGCCGCGGGTGCTGTCCCTGTACACGCCTTCTCGGTGATCGGTCTGCCTTTTCTGAACTACGAACGCAAGCTGGGCGACCTGCCCGTCGATACGCTGATCGAGTATTTCGGCGAATAGCGCCAGTTTTACTTACCCGGCAATTGAAAAACTATTGGAGTGTCTGGAATGGGCCGCTACGGCTGAGTCCATTTCAGAGGAAGCGGTTTCTTTTCAATTGCCGGATAAAGCGATAGGCAAGGAGAAAACGAATGGTCGAACGCCTCGTCAAGAATTCCGCCTGGAAAGGCCGGAAGGGGCCCGTCGTCCTCGTGATCATGGACGGCGTAGGATACGGTGCA
>JBDKUJ010000295.1:0-2732 GCA_039679665.1 Rectinema sp.
CATTGAAAATCTCCTTTGCGGAAATAGTATACATCGGTTCTCGGCATCCGCGAACGGGAAGATCGAGTGGGGCTTTACCGAAACATTAAACATAGATATATTCTAATATAAGGAGCTACTAGATGACTGAAGCACTGGACAAGGCGGCCTTCCTCGAAAAAGTGTTCAATTACGAAGCCGGCAAAGAATGGAAATATGAAGGAAAGATTCCCGCTCTAGTCGATTTCTATGCCGACTGGTGCGGTCCCTGCAAAATGGTCGCCCCGGTGCTCGAGGCCCTTTCCGATGAGTTCGCGGGAAAACTGCATATCTATAAAGTAAATACCGACAAAGAACAGGAACTCTCGGCCGCATTCGGCATTTCGAGTATCCCCTCCCTTCTCTTTATCCCGGTGGGCGGCAAACCCCAGATGGCACAGGGCGCCCTTCCCAAACCCCAGCTCAAGGCCGCGATCAAGGAAGTGCTCGGCGTCGAAAACTGATAAAACCGCACTATAACGCCTGAATCATGGTATACTCTTTTGCCGGAACGCCTTTCCTGACGTTACCTACGCGAAGGAGAATATATGGACGACAAAGTAATCTGGTGGGCTTTCGACGAAGTCGAAGCCTTCATGCGCGCCGGCTTCGAAGCCGTAGGCGTGCCCGCCGAAGAAGCGGCGGTCTGCGCCGATGTTCTTGTTGCCGCCGACAAACGCGGCGTGGATTCCCACGGCGTCGGCCGCTATAAACCCATCTATCTCGACCGCATCTGGGCGGGCACCCAGCTCCCCCGTACCAATTTCGAAATCGTGAAGGAAACGCCCACAACCGCCGTCATAGACGGACACAACGGCATGGGGCACTATATCGCCAAAAGGGCCATGCAAATGGCCATCGACAAGGCCGACAAGTTCGGTCTCGGCATGACGGTAGTACGCAATTCCACCCACTACGGCGCCGCCTTTTATTACCCCCGGATGGCGATCGAGCGCGGCATGATCGGCATGACCACCACATCGGCCCGCCCCTCCATCGCCCCCACATGGGGTGTCGAACCGATGCTCGGTACCAACCCCATGACCTGGGGGATGCCTTCCGATGAAGCCTTCCCCTTCATGCCCGACTACGCCACGTCGGTCACCCAGAGGGGCAAACTCGAGCTGTATGACCGCCTCGGCAAGGAGCTGCCCGACGGCTGGGTAATCGGCGAAGACGGCCACTACCGCCACGATACCCACCAGGTCCTGGCCGACCTCACCAAGGACAAGGCCGCCCTGACGCCTCTCGGAGGCTTGGGCGAAGACCTGGGCGGCTACAAGGGCTACGGAAACTCGATGGTAGTCGAACTCCTGTCTTCGGCCCTGTCGCAGGCCAATTTCATGAAAGCACTGATGGGTGTCGGCAAGGACGGAAAGCCCTCTTCCATCGAGCTCGGCCATTCCTTCCTTGCGATCAAGATCGAAGCATTCTGCGACCTCGATGCGTTCAAACACCAGGTAGGCGAGATTTCGCGGCAACTCCGCGCCTCGAAAAAAGCGCCCGGTGCCGCACGCATCTGGACTCCCGGCGAGAAGGAGTACGAGGTTTCCCTCTATCGCAAGGACAAAGGCGTGCCCTTCAACGAGCCGCTGAAGAACGCGTTCCGCGCGGTAAAGGAAAAACTGAACCTGAAGCAGAATCTGCCGTTCTGAAAAAGGACCCCGGATGAGCGAGAAAGGCCGCCCCGTCCAGAAAAGGGAAGACAGCGCAGTCCGCGACTGGAAACCCCGGTTCTTCACGATCTTCGCGGGGCAGGCTCTCTCGCTCTTCGGATCCTCGCTCGTACAGTTCGCGCTGGTCTGGTATCTGGCGAAACAGACCGGCTCGGCGACGCTTCTCGCCACGGCCACCCTTGCGGGCATGCTGCCGCAAATTGTCCTCAGCCCCTTTGCCGGAGTCCTCGTCGACCGCTGGAACAGACGCCGCGTCATGATCGTGGCCGACGCGAGCATAGCGCTCGCCACCCTTGTCCTGGCGCTTCTCTTCCTGACGGGGAAAATCCAGATATGGCATATCTACGTGCTTATGGGCATCCGTTCCTGCGGCAGCGCGTTTCATGGTCCGGCCATGAACGCTTCCATCAGCCTGATGGTTCCCAAGGATCAGCTGTCGCGCATTTCCGGGCTTTACCAGACGCTGCAGGGGCTCATCACGATCGTCTCTTCTCCGGCCGGGGCTCTCCTGATCGAGGTCATGCCGATCCAGGGCGTCCTGATGATCGATATCGTCACGGCAATCATCGCGATCCTGCCGCTGTTCTTCTTTTCGATACCGCAGCCTCCGCGAAGCCCCGACGCGCCGGCGGTGAAAAGTACGTATTTCAGCGATCTGCGCGCAGGCTTCCGGTACGTTCGGGCATGGCCGGGGCTGGTCGCCATCATCGCCATGGCGATGTGCATCAATTTTTTCATCACTCCGACCAGTTCGCTGATTCCCCTCCTGGTCACAAAGCATTTCGAAAAGGGAGCGCTCCAGCTGGGCTTCCTGGATTCCACATTCGGAGTCGGCATGATAGCCGGGGGCCTCATATTGAGCGCCTGGGGCGGCTTTTCAAAAAAAATCCGCACGATCTGCATGGGCATAACCGGTATCGGTCTGAGCATACTTGTCCTGGGTCTCGCGCCCGCGAACATGTTCTGGCTGGCTCTGGGCAGCATGGCTCTGCTGGGACTCGCCGTGCCGTTCGCGAACGGCCCGCTCGCCGCGATCCT
>JBDKUJ010000296.1:0-4731 GCA_039679665.1 Rectinema sp.
GACGCCGAGCGCAAGGCCCTGTGGTACGACGAACTGTTCGGCAGAGGCAACTATTACCTCGAACTGCAGGATCATGGCCTGCCCGAACAGAAAAAAGTGAACCGCGAACTCGTGGCGATGTCGGCGCGCACCGGCATCCCCATGGTTGCGACCAATGACATCCATTACGTCAAAAAGGACGACGCACCCGCCCAGGATATTCTTCTCTGCATCGGCACCAACAGGAAGCGCGACGACGTCGGTCGCATGAAATTTCCCAACGGCGAGTTCTATCTCAAAAGCCCCGACGAAATGGCGCGGATTTTCGACGGAGTGCCCGAAGCCCTTTCCAATACGCTGAAAATCAACGAAATGGTGAAGCTCAAGATCGATTTTCCGGGCCCCATGCTGCCGGATTACGAGATTCCCGAAGGCTTCGCCAGCCCCGCGGACTATCTGCGCCACCTGACCTACGAGGGCCTCGCGCGCCGCTATCCCGGCGGCGGCCCGGAATTGCGCGCTCGGGCCGATTACGAGCTCTCCGTCATCATTTCGATGGAGTTCACGGGGTATTTCCTCATCGTATGGGACTTCATCGACTGGGCGAAGCGGCACGGCATTCCCGTCGGGCCCGGACGCGGCTCGGGCGCAGGCTCCATCGTGGCCTACAGCCTGCGTATCACCGACATAGACCCGCTCAAGTACGATCTCCTCTTCGAGCGATTTCTCAATCCAGAGCGCATTTCGATGCCGGACTTCGACATCGATTTCTGTTACGAGCGGCGGGGCGAGGTGATCGACTACGTCACGCGCAAGTACGGCGCCGAACGGGTGGGGCAGATCATCACTTTCGGCACGCTCAAGGCGAAGGCGGTCATCAAGGACGTGGCCCGCGCCCTGGATATTCCTTTCGACGACGCCAACAGCATCGCCAAGCTCATCCCCGAAGATCCGAAAATGACGCTGGAGACCGCCTTCGGCCTTGAACCGAAATTGGGCGAAGTGGCGGCGGACCCCCGCTACGCGGATCTTTTCGAAGTTGGGCGCAGGCTTGAGCACATGCACCGCCACAGTTCGCTCCATGCGGCGGGCATCGTCATCGGCAAATCCGAGCTTTCGGACTACGTGCCGCTGTATCGCGACCCGAAGACAGGGATGACTTCGACCCAGTACACGATGGAGTATCTTGAAAACTGCGGCCTGGTAAAGATGGACTTTCTCGGCCTTAAAACCCTCACCCTCATCAAGAATACCCTCGACTTAATCGCCCGCCGCGGTATCGATCTCAAAGAAAGCGACATGCCCGAAGACGACGCCAAAACGTTCAAGATGCTTGGCGAGGGCCGGAGCACGTCGGTGTTCCAGTTCGAATCCTCCGGCATGCAGAACGTCCTCAAGCGCGCCAAGCCGAATTCCATCGAAGAGCTTATCGCCTTGAACGCCCTGTATCGGCCCGGTCCGATGCAGTACATCGACAAATTCATCGACGGCAAGTTCGGCAGAATCCCGATAAAGTACGATCATCCTTCCCTGGAGAAGTACCTCAAAGGCACGTACGGCGTCATCGTGTACCAGGAGCAGGTCATGCAGGTCGCCCGCGAGGTGGCCGGCTACTCGCTCGGCCGCGCCGACCTCCTGCGGAAGGCGATGGGAAAGAAGAAAAAAGAGATCATCGAAAAGGAAAAGGCGCCTTTTATCGAAGGAGCGGTGTCGCGCGGCTACACGAAACAGAATGCCGCGGAAATTTTCGAAATGCTGGAGCCTTTTGCGGGCTACGGATTCAACAAAGCCCATGCGGCGGCGTATTCGGTGCTCGCCTACCGCACCGCCTATCTCAAGGCGAACTATCCGGCCGAATTCATGGCGGCCAACCTTTCCAACGAAATAACCAATACCGACAAACTCACCCAATACATCGGCGAAGCCAAGACAATGGGTCTTGCGATCCTGCCGCCCGACGTCAACCGCTCCGAAGCGGCTTTCTCGGTGAGCGAAGGGCGGATAGTCTACGGCCTTTTGGGCATCAAGGGCGTGGGCGACGGTATCGCGAGAGCGATCGTAGCCGAGCGCGAAGCGCACGGTCCCTTCGCCGGGTTCATGGATTTCCTCGAGCGGCTCGGTCAGGCGGGCTTGAACCGCAAAACCCTGGAATGCCTCATCCATGCGGGCAGTTTCGATTCTATGGGCGCCAGGCGCAAGGAACTCATGCTCAACCTGGAGCGCGCAGTCGACTGGGTCACGCGCAAGGCCGAACAGGAGGCCTACGGTCAGGCGAGCCTCTTCGATTCGGGCGACGAAACCGCCTTCCCGCCTTTCGCGATGGAAATCTCGGGCGAGTATTCGCGCCAGGAATTGCTGGGTTTCGAAAAAGAACTCCTCGGATTTTACTTTACCGGCCACCCGATGGACGAATTCCGGAAAATCTGGGAACGGTCCTCAACCCTGGACCTCGGCCACCTCGACCGCGCGATAAACGAGCGCGAATATGTCGTTGTGGCGATGTTGCGCGAATTTCGCGAAATCATCACCAAGAGCGGCCGGAAAATGGCCTTCGGTCTCCTGGAAGAATACTCCGGCACGATCGAAATCGTGCTTTTCCCCGACATGCTGGAGCGCTGGAGATCGGAGTTCGTAAAGGAACGGGTGCTCTGCCTTCGCGGAAAATTCGATTCGGGCAGGGGCAAACCCGCGTTCAAGGTGGAGGAAGTCCTCGATCCCGACTCGCTCCGCGAGAGGTCCTGGAGGGAGCTGCATTTGCGTCTTGCCCCAGGCGCGGCCGAAGAATCGACCTTGATGACCCTGCGCGACGCGATATATTCACTGCATGGACCTTGCAGGCTTTTCATACACCTTCCGCTCGCCACGGGCGCGGAAGCGGTCGTGCAGGCCAGTTCGCAGATTCTTTGTTCGGCCCTGGATACCGACCTGGAACTGCTCTCTGCGCAGAAACCGGTCGTCGAGGTCTGGCGCGACTGAACACTACTATTGTCGCGACGGTAGTCGCGACAATAGTGGCGACAATAGTGGCGGGAAAGGAGTCTTGGCCGGATGAACGTCAAAATTCTCGGCACCGGAGGATTCGAAAATGAGGGTCTGCCCTTCAATTCCTTCCTGATCGACGGGCGGATTCTGGTCGAGACTCCGCCCGATATCCTGCAGTCGCTGAGGCGCGAAGCCGTACCGCTCGGCGCGATCCGGACTGTCGTGCTGACGCATTTTCATGGCGATCACTGCTTCGGGTTGCCGTTTTTGCTGTTCAATATCGCAAAAGCGTCGGGGCAGACTCTGGCCGAACGTCTGACCATCGCGGGCCCCGCGGGTCTTCGCGACAGGATCGAACAGCTCCTCGCTCTCGCCATATCTCCGGAAAGCCCTTATATTCACTGGTTCCGCCGCAACGTCGACACCGTGGAAATCGACGAAACGTCGAACCTCGACCTGGGCGGAGGGCTCTGGATGCGGTTCATGCCGACCGAGCATCCCGTGCCCACGTTCGGCATTCTGGTGGGCGACGGACGTTCCGCTACGCCGATGTTCGCCGCGACTTCCGACACGAAGTGGGGCCGGAAGGCTGCCGCTTTTTTCGCTTCCGGCGCTCGTCTGATCCTCTGTGATGTGAATGGCGGGCCGGGGAACGGGGTTCACATGGGGCCCGCCGAAGCGGCCGAAAAGGCTCTGCCTCTCGTGTCGCCTGGTACCCGTGTGTTCGGCACTCATGTGAGCACGGACCGGCACAAGAATCATCCGGGGCTTGGCATCGCCCAAGCGGGGGATTCGTTCGAAGTGTAAGCTTTCAGTGATCTATCGGTTCAACGAAATCCACTCCACAAGATCGCGCCAATCGAAAAAGGAAAAATCGGCCTCGGCCACGGGGCGACGCGAAACGATCGCAGTCGTCATGCCGGCTTTGTGGGCGCCCGCCACATCATATTCCTTCTTGTTGCCGACATAGAGGACTTGGTCGGGCTCGAAGCCCATCGCGAAGGCGAGAGCCTCGAAGGGTTCCTTCTCGGGTTTCAGAAAGCCCGTATCTTCGGCGCAGAGCGCGACTTTGAATCGTCCGGTCAGGCCGAGCAGTTCCAGCTTTCTGTGCGGAGGCAAGTCGGACATGAGCCCCAGCGGCAAGCCCATGGCGTCCAATGCGTCTAGACAGGCGGTGACGCCCGGGTACGGCCGTATGAACCGGAAACGTTCGGGGAGATCCCGATACAGAAATTTGTCGATTCCGGCGGCGGCGCTTTCTTCGCTGATTCTCATGTGCCGGGCGACCAGCGAGGCCTGGAATCGCCTGAACGAAACCGCATCGTCGGGAGCGTTCCTGCGGAAGTCGCTGGTGTCCGACAGGGAACGCAACTGTTTCCGCACGGCGGCATACGCCGACAGAAGCCGCGCGTGACGCAGCCCGAGATCGATACAATGCGCATACAACGACGGGGGAGAATAGAGTGTCCCGTCAAGGTCGAATGCGACGGCCTTGAAACTCACAAGGATTTGTATACCTCATGAGGCGAGGCGTGTCCACCCGCCTCCCGTCGTGCCGGCTCTCCGTCTATCGGTTCTTCGTCTATCGGTTCTTCGTCTATCGGTTCTTCGCCCTCCCTCATTCCTGAGCGCTTCGCGTATATACTCTCGGAGCGTATTTCGTATGCAGGAGTTCATGCGACAGATGCCCGTTCGGTTCTCCCAGGAATTCGTCGTAAAGAGCCTTGACCGACTCGTTCCTGTGGGAATGGCGGGTTCCAAGGCGCAGAT
>JBDKUJ010000297.1:0-4816 GCA_039679665.1 Rectinema sp.
TGGATGCGACGTGGCTGGACGGGGCGATCCTTCCGTCGCTTGTCGCGGAAACGAAAAAGGATGGGCTTTGGCTTCTTGCGGGTAAGGGAACGGCCGGCGCGGGCAAAGCCTACAGGAAAAACGCGTACACGGACCTGGATGTCAGTTCGGGAGGAAAACCCGTCAGCCTCGAGCGCGACAGTGTTTCCAGGCCCTGGATCGTCGCGGTGGGCGCGAAACATTGTTCGCTTTTCTGTGCGGCTTCCTCGTTTTCCGGACCGGAACCGGTAGAAATCGGCACCGAAACGGTTTTTACCCGCGGACCGGTGACACTTTCAGGGGCGCTTTCGTTCGCCCGCGTTTCCGCAGAAATCGCCGGTTCGGGCTGGACGCCCGATCGCATGGCGAGCCCGGCGGATTCGCTGTTTTGGTCCGCGCTCGCTGCGGGGTATGTGGGTGAAAACCTTCGGATCGGGTTCTGGGCGGCCGAGTCCATTGCCCGCTTTCGGCCTCCCGGGCTCGCGGCAGCGGCTTCGCTCGCCTGGAGCGGCGGAACGTCGCGATTCTCATGGGCATTCGATGCGGGGATTCGCATGGCGGATGGCGCATATCTGAATCCTGGAGGCGCCAGGCCCGAACTTTTTTCGGCAGCGACGGCGGGGATTTCTTTTGAGGCCGGTTCATTCGGTCTTGCTTTGGGAGCTAAAACCGAAAAAGATGCTTCGCCGGAGCCGACCCCGGCATCCTGCCTGCGGAATTCGAGTCCCCGGATTCCATTTTCGGTGCCATGCCTGGTCGACCCGCTGTCGATCGACCGTGTCATTTGCAATGTTGGGTTACGCTATGGATTCGCATCGGGGACCGGTGTCCGGGCGATGGATGGCAAAAGCGGCGCAAATACCGTACACCGCACCGAATGCGGGATCAAAGCAACCATACTTGCGGAAGGTTGCGGCCGGCCGGAAGTCGATGTCGACGCTACAGTCTCGGGTCCGACAAGAGGAAAGATCGAAACGTCGAAAGGCTCGCTTTCATTCAAATGGAATAGTGGCGCAGCATCCGTACGGGCCGGAATTTCAGCGTTGCGCTTCCGTCTGGTTTTCGGATTTGGAGCGGGAACCAGCCTGAACGCTGCGATTTCGCTGGCCAGTCTTGCCGATCCGGAGGAGCCTTTCGTTCTCGATATCGGGATTCGCCGAAGCTTCGACTTGGGGGGCGGTTTTTCCATGATAATTGCCGCCGCTTCGCCGGGCGAGGGAAGGCGGCTCGAAAAGTCCTCGGGTTTCACATGGCCGGATGCAAGCCTTGTCGTTTCGTTTGCAGGCGAACCCCGTCCATAAGGCTCCCCTTTCCGGTCTTCCGGATGAGAGATATATTGAACCAGGCGTCTATGTGAACTGATGAGCGGCGTTTCGCCAACTGCTCGGGAGATGCGCACAGAATGCGGACTGCGTTGATCGTTGTCGATATACAGAACGATTTTTGCCCCGGTGGGGCGCTCGCCGTGTCCCGCGGTGACGAGGTGATTCCCGTCGCGAATGCGTTGCTCGAACGTTTTCCCCTGTCGGTACTGACCCAGGATTGGCACCCCGCGCGGCACCGGTCTTTCGCTTCGACGCACGGAGTCGCGCCCTATGAACTTGACCGCAGTGTCGATCCGCCCGGGCCGCTCTGGCCCGATCATTGCGTTCAGGGCTCCTTTGGGGCGGGTTTCCATCCCTCGCTCCATACCGACAGAGCCCGTCTCATCATCCGTAAAGGGACCGATCCTTCAGTCGACAGCTATTCCGGTTTTTTCGAAAACGATCGCAGGACGCCTACAGGCCTCTACGCCTGGCTTGCGGAACTGAGCGTTTCCAGAGTGGTCCTTGCGGGCCTCGCTATCGATTACTGCGTTCTTTACACCGCGCTCGACGCCAGGCGGCTCGGACTGGACGTCGAGGTGGCCGAAGACGGTGTCCGGGGCGTCGAGGCTTCGCCGGGCGATACCGGGCGGGCATTCGCGGCCATGCGTGCCGCAGGCTGCCGGACAGTGAATTCTACGGAGTTGAGACCATGAATCGAAGCGATTATACCAGCGCTCTGTTTACCGATTTTTACGAACTGACCATGGCGCAAGGCTACTGGAAACGGGGCATGAGCGACTCCGCCGTATTCGATTATTTCTTCAGGCGGCAGCCTTTTTCCGGCGGGTATGCCGTGTTTGCCGGCCTGGGCAGCCTCATCAAAGATCTCGAAAAATTCTGTTTTTCATCCGAAGATCTTGAATACCTCGAAGGGCTGGGCATGTTCGAGCCCGATTTCCTGCGCTATCTCCAGGATTTTCGTTTTGAGGGGCGCGTGCTTGCCGCCAGAGAGGGCGAAATCGTTTTTCCGCAGGAACCGCTGGCGCGGATCGAAGCGGATCTCATCCAGGCGCAGATCGTCGAGGGTCTCGTCCTGAATCATCTCAATTTCCAGAGCCTCATAGCCACCAAAGCCGCCCGCGTGTGGCTGGCTTCGGGCAAGGGCACCGTGATGGAGTTCGGCCTGAGAAGGGCGCAGGGTCGGGACGGCGCCCTGTCGGCATCGCGGGCGGCGTACATCGGCGGCGCGACGGGCACTTCCAACACGCTGGCGGGCAAGGAATTCGACATTCCCGCCATGGGCACGATGGCCCATTCCTGGGTCATGTCCTTCAAGGACGAGCTGGAATCCTTCAAGGCATACGCCCAGATATACCCCGATTCGACGGCTTTCCTCCTCGATACCTACAACAGTCTCGAATCCGGTCTGCCCAACGCCATCATCGCCGGAGCGGAACTCAAGGCGAAAGGCAAAAACTTCGGTATCCGCCTGGATTCCGGCGATATCGACTACCTTTCACGGGAAACGCGCAAGCGTCTCGACGCGGCGGGCTTCCCGGAAGCGTATATCGTCGCGTCCAACGAACTCGACGAAGAAATAATCGAGCACTTGGTGGCGACGGGCGCTCCCGTCAATGTCTGGGGCGTCGGAACGCACATGGTGACCGGAGGTCACGAATCATCCTTCACCGGCGTCTATAAACTTTCCGCGGTGCGGCGTAACGGCGTCGTGGAGTCTTCGATGAAATTCTCGGACAATCCGGAAAAATCGACCAACCCCGGCATGAAGCAGGTTTATCGCCTCTACGGAGAAGACGGTGCGGCGAGAGTCGATCTCATTACTCTCGAAGGAGAGGAACCCAAGGCGGGAAGGGAAGTATATGCCCACCATCCCGCAGGTGATTGGAGGCAGTTCCGTTTCGTTCCTTCGAAAGTCGAGCCCCTTCTCGTTCCCGCGATGGAAGGCGGCAAAGGCCTGGAAGTGGTCGGGAGCCCGGCTTCGGCGCGGCAGTACATGCAGGAAAGGATCGGAATGTTCGATACGACGTATTTGCGCATGCTCAATCCGCATGTGTACAAGGTTTCGATAAGCTCGAAACTGAAAGAGTTAAAACTTTCATACATACGCAAGTACTACCGTGATCAGAGCGTTTTCTCGCAAAAAAAGTGATTCCTTTTGCTCTGCGCTCGCTGGATTACTGGGCGTCGGGGGGCGGAGGCCGGGAAGTGGCGAGATTGCGGACCCATCGCCCCTTGGCCAGCCACCAGGCCGCTACGAGCGTTTTCAGAATGTCGCTCAACTTCGCGAAACCGAAAAGAGCGATGGGTCCAATGGCGGTATAGTGCGCCAGAATCCACGCGACCGGCAGGAATATCGCCCAGGTGACACCCACATCCACCCATACGCCCATCACCGTGTCACCGCCTGCGCGTGATATCGCGAACTGTGCGTTCAGCAGCGTCCACAGGGGAAGGTAGCAGGCGATCACGTAGAGCATTCCTTTCGTCGTGGTACGGGCTTCCGGCGTCAGGTTCGCGAATACGATCGGAATGAGGAATGTGGAACAAGCCGCCAGCACAGCCACGACCGCTCCAAAGGGCACCGAGCCGGCCATGACCCAGCGGGCGCGACGGCGCGCTTCGTCGAGCTTGCCCGCACCAAGCGTCGAACCCACGGTGACCGCGGTAGCCGTATGGACGGCTCCGAAAACCAGGAAAAACAGATTGCCGATCGCCCATGCCGCGGACATGCCCGCTACGGTCTGCGCACCTCCGCGGGCGTTATACAGGGCGGTGATGACGGTTTCCGACACCACCCACGACATTTCGGAAAAGAGCATCATGCCCGAGCGGCTCAGAATCGAACCGAAAAGTTTGGCGTCGATGGCGAAAAGGCGCGAAAGTTTGATCGAAAAATCCGGCCTCGCCCTGGCGGTCCAGATGATAAAGCCGCCCATCTCGACGAGCCGCGCGATGTCGGTGGCGAACGCCGCGCCCGCTACTTCGAGCCGCGGAGCGCCCAGGTTTCCGTAGATAAAAATCCAGTTGAGCAGGGTATTCGTGAGCGCGCCCACAGTGGAAAAAATGAGGGGAACCCTCGTATTGCCCGTTTCCCGATATGAGGTTCCGAAGGCGGCCGAGGCAGCGAGCGGCAGAAAGCTGGGAGCGACGGAGCGCATGTAGCGCGCACCCTCGTCGACGATGGCGTTTTCCGCGGAATTGCCCGAAACCATGATTCTGATGAGGAATTCGGGAAAGGCGAGGGTGAGCGCGGTGTAGACGGCTGCCAGGGCCAGGCCGACTATAAGCTTGAACCGGAACGCCTGCCGCATGCCTGCGGGATCGCACGCGCCCCGGTGTTGCGCCAGATAGATGCCACCCGAGATGCAGACGATGTTGACCAAAACCATGAATATGAAATTGATCTGATTGGCCGCGTTGACGCCGGCCATTTTGGCGTCGCCCAAGCCCGCCACCATGAAATTGTCCAC
>JBDKUJ010000298.1:0-2417 GCA_039679665.1 Rectinema sp.
CGCCGTCCAGGTTGAAATCGCACGTGCATGTGTGCGAAACGAACCCCAGTTCTTCGGCGCAGGCGATCACCTGGCGCTCTTCGCACAGGGCGAGGGGGCGGATCACGGTGAGCGGATAATTGTCGTAACGCATGACGGGCGGCATTGTCGCGAATTCCCCTTTGCGAAGCATGTTCATCAGAAGAGTTTCCAGAATGTCGTCCATATGATGACCCAGGGCGAGTTTGTTGAAGCCGCGCGATCTCGCATAACGGGACAGCTCGGTCCTGCGCTGGGTCGCGCACCAATAGCAGCTCATTTTCTCGCCTTCTTTCAGGCGACCGATGACCGGTACTTCGATCCTTTCATAAGGAATTCCCCATTCCGCCGCGCGGTGCGCGATCCAGGCATCGTCAACGGGCGAAGAAACGCCGGCCTCGCCCAAATCCGAAGCGACGAAACAGGCGGCTATCTCGAAGGGGAATTCCCACCACTTTTTTTTGAGGGCGAGGTCCCGAGCGAGACAGCTGGAATCCTTGCCGCCCGATACGCCGATGAGAATCCGGTCGCCGGGCTCGATCATTTCGTAGTGCCGGATCGCCTTTTCGGTCAGTTTCGCCAGCGTGGTTTCGGCGTTTTTCACGATCGGCCTTCGGATTCCGGGAGCATTGCGACGATCTCTTCGCGTTCGAACCGATAGACGGAATTGCATTGATGGCAAACCGTTTCCACGGGCCAGGGGCCGGTTTCGGCAAGGCCATGCAGCGATTTCGAATCCAGGGCCGCAAGATACGATCCGAAACGCTCTTTCGAACAGGGGCAATCGAAACGGAATCCGGACTCGCCGACGACAAGAGCGCCGAATTTTCCGTAAAGGCTTCTGACGAATTCGGTCCGCGTACCACCCTCCGCAAACCATAGCCCCAACGGAGGGAGTCCGGACATGGCGTCTTCCACGGCGGCAATGAATTCCGGATCCGCTCCGGGCAAGGCCTGGAGAAAGAGAGCACCCGCTCCGCGCGGCCGGCCCTCGCGGTCGAACTGGATACCGGCGTCCAGCGCGGTTTTCGTCTGCTCCGATTCGAGGAAATACCGGACCAGATTTTTCGCGATGCCGTCTGTGCCCAGAGAGACTGTGCCGGAAAAAGGGCGGCCTGAGTCGTTGGCGAAGCGGGTTATCGTGAGCGAGCCGCGGCCGAAAAGCGAGGCGCTCTCCAGAGTTTCGGGCGGAACCGTGAAGGGTATGGGATTGAGGAAAAGTCGGCCGCGGACCGATATGGTTCCGGATTCCGAACGCCTCCCTTCGGCGGAAAGACCGTCAGCAGGGCCGTCTCCGTCGATCCGCATGGATACGGCGCCCGTATCCTTCAGAACCGCCGCCATCAGGCCCGCGCAGAGGCAGGCTTTGCCGAGGAGAAGGGTTTCGATCGGGCCGAGATCATGATTGACTCGGAGTTGGACGATCGCCCGAGTCCCATGGAGAATGATTCCCCTCAAGGCGGCAGGGCTGCCCGGGGGGGCGACCGTGAAATACGTGGCGCCGTCCGGCGTCATCACGGAAAGGGCATTTTCCAGCGAGGGATCGTTGAGTGCGCGGCGAATCATGATCGGACTTTAGGACCGTCGCCACCGGAGGGTCAAGCAGTCTGTGGACAGGGAAAATCTGTCTTGACAAACCGGCAAATAGTAGTAAATTGATCTTTCTAAACCGGTTAAGAAACCGGTTTTCATCGTTATCCGCAAAAGGAGAGCGCCATGAAGAAACTGCTCGCGATTATGTTGGTAGCACTTTTCGCCGTTGGTGCCGTTTCGGCGCAGAAGGTCGCAAACCCCACCAAGATACAACTCTGGACCCAGGAGGGGCAGGCCGACGGCGCCCTGCAGTATGTCCAGGCTCTCGCCAAAGCGTACTCGAGCGTCGATTCCAAGGTTACCATCGAAGTCGTCCAGAAGGACACCGAAGCCCTTCGCGAAGACTTCCAGACCGCCAGCCTGGCAGGCAACGCGCCGGAGCTGCTCTGGACAGTGTCCGACCACGCCGGTCCCTTCACCCTTGCGGAACTCATCCAGCCCGTGGACAGCTTCGCAAAGCTGTCCGACTTTGTCGAATCCGTCGTTATCGGCGGCAAGACCTGGGGCGTTCCCATTTCTTCGGGCAACCACCTCATGCTCATGTACAACAAGGATTTCGTGAAGACAGCCCCGAAAGATACCGACGAAATGATCGCCGTCGGCAAGAGCCTCATCGGCAAAGTCCAGGCACCGCTCGTTTTCAACTTCACCGAGCCCTTCTGGCTCGCTCCCTGGATCGGCGGATTCGGCGGCAGGGTGTTCGGCGCGGACGGCAAGACCCCGACCCTCAACACCAAGGCCATGAGCGATGCTCTCCAGTTCCTCTATGATCTCAAGTCCACGTACAAGATCATGCCCGCGGAAGC
>JBDKUJ010000299.1:0-1604 GCA_039679665.1 Rectinema sp.
CGATGGGAGCCACCACGTTGGCGGGCTTTTTGCAGGCGCCGCCCGAAATGGTGAGTCCGCGCTCGATGAGAGGCTTGCCGTCGCGGAAAGCGTCCACGAGGGCGCAGAGGGTGCCGATGTTCTGCACGACGCAGCCCACGTCCATGGGCAGGCCGCCCGAAGGCACTTCCTTGCCGGTGAGCGCGGTGATGAGCATTTTTTCGCCGCCCTGCGGATACTTGGTTCTGAGCAGCTGGATCTTGATGTCCATGCCGCCCCTGCCTGTGCGCGGGCTCTCGGCGAGCGCCTTTTCGAGGGCGGGCAGCACGTAGGCCTTGTTGTCCTCGACGGCGATCACGCCCGAAGGCGCGTTCACGATCTTCATCGTGATCGCCACGCCTTCGACTACGTCGGCCGGGCGTTCCATCATGGTGCGCTCGTCGATGGTGAGCCAGGGTTCGCACTCGGCGCCGTTGGCGATGACGAGGGAGATGGGCTTCGGGGGAGCGAGTTTGACGTGCGTCGGGAAACCCGCGCCGCCCATGCCCACGACACCGGCCGCCCGCACACGCATCAGGGCCTCTTCCTTCGTGCAGGCGAATGCGTCCAGCGGCGGCATAAAATCGTTCTGCGCGGCCGTCGCGGCGGAAGCCGCGGGCACTTCGCCGCCTTCTGGTATGGGAGCGGGCGCCGCATCGATGATGATGCAGAGCCCGTCCGTATTGTTGGACTGGGTTCGCGGTTCGATCTTTCTGACGATTCCGGAAATGGAGGCGTGCACGGGCACGGTCATCCTTCCGTCGGCGTCGGCAATCTTCTGTCCGCGTTTTACGTAATCGCCCACTTTGACCAGCGGCTGCAGCGGAGCGCCGAAATGCTGGTTGACGGGGATTACGACCTGTTTGACATCGCGCAGCCATTCGATGGCGATGCCGCTCGAACGGTCTTTTTTTTCTGGCGGATGCGCGCCGCCTCTGAACGTCTTCACTGCCATGGCGGAAAGGGTCTCCTTTGCCGGTATGGGTCCGTGCCGGGGTCGAAGGACAAGAGAAAGCCCTGCGACGGCGTACGGAACTCGTAGACTGGTGGGATATCGCGGCATAGTAACGCGGTTTTTCGAAAACGGTCAAGCATGGAGAGAATGCATATCATTTCCGTACAATTATTTCGATAACTTTATATCCATTTCTTCCGCTTGAAGTAGATCAGTTCGCCGATGACTACGGTAGCCATTACGCCGAGCACCGCCGGGTATGCCCAGGGCTTGTCCAGCTCGGGCATGTGCCGGAAATTCATGCCGTAGACGCCCGCGATGAAGGTGATGGGTATGAAAATAGCCGACAGAATGGTGAGCAGTTTCATGATCTGGGACAGGCGGTTGTTGATCGCCGACAGGTGCAGTTCCAATATCTCGGCCGCGTGCTCCCTGTAGGACTCGAGGGCTTCGATGGCCTGCACCGTGTTTTCGTACAGGTCCCGCAGGTACGGCGCGAGCGCCGGATCCACGAATCCCCCGTCCGTCCGCGCAAGGGCTCCCACCGATTCGCGCACGGGCCAGACAATCCTGCGCATTTTGGCCAGCTCGCGCTTCAGTTCCTGCAGTCCGACGACAAAATCCCTGTCGT
>JBDKUJ010000300.1:0-3520 GCA_039679665.1 Rectinema sp.
GAGTACTTCGTGGCATCGGACCGGCCGCGCATCGTGGACGGCGCCCCTTCCAAGAACCCGCGCTACCTCCAGCTCGACCCGAACTACGTCGATCCCGAATCCCGCTACCTCGCCGACCTCGGCCCCAGACTCTACCGCCGCGTAGATGCCGACAGGCCCCTCCTGCATCCGGTGGGCGCCGTCCTGCCAGGCAGGCGGAACAACCCTCCCGACCCCAAAGCGGGCATCCGCAGCCTCGCCGTGTACGGACCGATCCACTACCAGGATCTGCCCGAACTTTTCATGGATTTCGTATGCTCCCTCACCGGGAAAAGCCCTTCCACCACCGGTGCGGGCAGCGAAGGAGCGCTTACAAAAGGCCCCTTCAACAGCCTCGTTCCCACCACCGATCTCAACAACGCCCTCCTGTCCTTTATCCTGACCGGCTACGGCGGATTTACCACAGCCGCGGGTCATATCGGACGCAAATACAAGATGGAGCACGATATTTCCCTCCTCGTGCCCGAACTCTGGGCGCGGCTCGACCCCGAAGAAAGGGACCCCGACTTTCTCAAAGAGCACGGCTACCTGGAACAGGTCGCTGATTTCGAATACGAGGGCAAAAACATCCCGGCCTCCCGCCTGGGCTGGCGCATCACGCCACTCTTCGCCGCCACCTACCTCGGCAGGCTCTTCGACACACCTTCCGCGGTTTTCCCGGAAGACATGCTCAGGCCCGAACTCCAGTCTATGGAAGATTTCGTCGACGGAGTCGGGAACATCGCGGACGCGATGGTCAAATCGGCCAGACTCTACATCGAAGACGGATCGGTGGAGGCGGCCATACCGCCACTCAAGGCCATCCTGCATGTCATGGCCGAAGGTTCTTTCGAAGGCAAAAGCATCCACGACCCCGAAGTGCGCAAACTTTTCAGTCGGGACTACGTACTCGGCTCGGACTGGTACCGCCAGAGGCTCGAAGGGTATCGCGACCACGAAATCGGGTACGTCAGAAAATCGATCGACTACATCCGCGCATACCTGGCAGAACGCGCCGAAACGGGAAGCCTCGCGGCGCGACGCGCCCAGGGCGAACTCCTTCGCGCGCGCGAACGCCTGGGAGCCCTGGAAGAGCCCGGCTATCTGTCGGAGATTCAGGGTACGATCGGCAAGGATCCGCTTTTCCTGGGATCGAAATGATCCCGGGACCGGATACCCCGAGGGGCTCGCAGGGCGGCGATCTTCTGATTCGCAACATCGGCGAACTTGCGACACCTGAAGGTTTCGCCGCGCGGCGCGGCGCGGCGATGAAGCAATTGCGGATCGTACGCAA
Organism: Rectinema sp.; assembly: GCA_039679665.1. Lineage (GTDB taxonomy): Bacteria > Spirochaetota > Spirochaetia > Treponematales > Rectinemataceae > JBDKUJ01. The sequence goes on from JBDKUJ010000300.1 coordinate 1,313, forward strand.
CGCAGCGGTGCTTTGCCTTGGGGGCAAGATTGTCTTCGCCGGTCCCGAGGCGGAACTCCGTACCGGCCTCGATGCAAAACCCGGATCATACAGCGGGAAAGTGATGGACGCCGCGGGCCGAACCTGTGTGCCCGGCTTCATCGACAGCCATACGCACTTCCTGTTCGCGGGATACCGCGACGACGAATTTCTCTGGCGCTCAGGCGGCGTCCCGTACATGGAAATCCACAGACGCGGAGGCGGCATCGGTCGCAGCGCGGAGGCGACCCGCACTGCAAGCCGCGAAGAGCTCGCCCTCCTCGGAAAGAAACGCCTCGACACAATGCTCGCGCTGGGAGTCACCACTGTCGAAGGCAAGTCGGGCTATGGCCTCGACCGCGACACCGAACTGAAACAGCTCGAAGTCATGCAGTCCCTCGCCGCTGAAACGCCCGTCGAAATCGTACCGACCTTTATGGGGCCGCACTCCGTACCGCCGGAATTCGCGGGCCATCCCGGCGATTACATCGACTTCGTGATCGCGGAAGTTTTGCCTGAGGTTGCGCGGCGCAAGCTCGCGCGTTTCGCGGACATTTTCTGCGAAAAAGGCGTCTTCGAACTCGAAGATTCGCGGCGCTTCCTGGAAGCGGCCCGCGCCGCCGGCCTGGGCCTGAAACTGCACGCGGACGAAATCGTCCGGATCGGCGGCGCGGGCCTCGCTGCCGATATGCGCGCGACGAGCGCCGACCATCTGCTCAAAGCTTCGGCCGAAGACCTCGCGCGCATGGCTCAGGCAGGCGTGGTGGCCACATGCCTGCCCCTCACTGCCTTCACCCTGCGCGAGCCCTACGCCCCGGCCCGATCGATGATCGACTCGGGCCTCGCGGTAGCGCTGGCCTCGGACCTGAATCCGGGATCCTGCTACAGCCAATCGATACCGCTTATTTTTGCCCTGGCGGTCCTGTATATGGGAATGGACACGGCGGAAGCGCTCACCGCGCTGACCCTCAACGGCGCCGCCGCCCTGGGCATGGCATCCGAAACCGGTTCGGCGGAAGTCGGCAAGCGCGCGGACCTTCTCCTTCTGGACGCGCCGACGCATACCCATCTTGCCTACCATACAGGCATGAATCTCGTCTCCGCCGTCGTGAAGGACGGCGTTCCCGTTCTGGGCGCATGAGGAGTCCGCGATGAAGCCGGGCGATTTCGGTATCCGCATCGGAACCATGCAGAACGGACCGCGCAACTCGATCTGCGACGTCGAGGGAGTGCTCGTCGGCCACTTCACGCTGACCGAAGGCAGGGCACACACCGGCGTCACGGCGATCCTGCCGCACCGGGGCAATATTTTCGCGGAAAAAGTGAGCGCCGCCGCTTTCGTGCTTAACGGTTTCGGCAAGAGCGCGGGCCTAGTCCAGGTGGCCGAACTCGGGACGCTCGAAACGCCCATCGCGCTCACCAACACGCTCTGCGTGGGCAGAGCATTCGACGCGCTTGTCGAATACAGTCTCGAACGCAATCCCGGCATCGGTGTTACGACGGGTACGGTCAATCCGGTCGTAGGCGAATGCAACGACGGTCAGTTGAACGATATCCGCGGAATGCACGTCCGGGTCGAACATGTGCGCGCAGCCATCGGCTCCGCTTCGGCGGATTTTGAACGCGGCGCGGTAGGCGCGGGCACAGGCATGTCCTGCTTCGGTCTCAAGGGCGGAATCGGAAGCGCATCCCGCATCATTCCTTCATCCGGCGAAAAAGGTCGGCCCGACGGGAAAAACTGTATCGACGGGAACGGCCGTGCCGGTGTCCTTGGCGCTTTGGTGCTTTCCAATTTCGGCCTTCTTCCCGACCTTCTCGTGGACGGAAAGCCGGTGGGCGCCCGCATAGCTGCCGCTGCCGCATCCACCGCAACCGCCGCAGCTGCCACAAAAATCGCCGCTGCAGCTGCAAAGGCCCCGGCATCGATCGAAGCCGTTTCACCGGCAACGAACAATGTGGCGGGCGCCGACAAAGGCTCCATCATCATAATCCTGGCCACCGATCTGCCCCTTTCGGACCGCCAGCTGGGGCGGGTCGCACGCCGAGCCGTAGTGGGGCTCGCACGCATGGGTTCGCATATCGGAAACGGATCGGGCGACATCGTTATCGCCTTTTCGACCGCGCAACGCGTCAGGGCCGATGAAGCGCGGGATGCAGTTCCCTGCACCCTATGGAACGAGAACCGGCTCG
>JBDKUJ010000301.1:0-13109 GCA_039679665.1 Rectinema sp.
TAAGCCAGGGCTTCGACTTCGGAGATGTATTTCGAATCTTCCGGAAGAAAATCGCGCTTTTTTGCGCGGAGGAGGAAGGCCGCGCGATCGGATTCCTCCCTCTCCCTGTCGCGGATGCGCTGTTCGGCCGCGGCCGATGCCGCGTCGTCCAGAGGAACGGGGAGTCCTTCAGTGATTTTGAAGCATGCGCCTCGGGCGGCTTCGTTGAAGCAGGCGAGGGCCTGGGCCGGCCCGCTTGCGCCGAATACGAGTTCGGCAAGCTCTGCCCAGCCCAGCGAATCGCCGGGACTGAGCATGGCACGGGCGGTTTCGAAATCGCCGCCTGCCGAGGGGCTCGGTATCCGGTCGACCGGACCGTCATTCAGGAGCACGAGATCCTTGTCGCGGACTTTCTGGGTTGCGCCGTCCGCGTCGCGTACAAGAATGCGGTCGATGTCACGGGATACGGCGACCGCCGGTCTGTTTTTATAGAGTACGAGCGCACCGGGACGGATCATGTATGACGGTATAGCCTGGGTCGATGCGGAATCGCAACAAGGAAGCGGGCGGTTGCTTCCTCGGACACTATCTGTTATCATTATTTACCGTGCGATGGTTATGCAGGATGGTTATCCATTCGGTAAAAGGAGTCAAAAGATGGTAGCCCTGTCGGTAGGTGTCGTACTTGTCATTCTCGCGGTTCTCGCCTGCCTTCCCGGTGTTTTTGGCTGGTGGGGTGATGTTCTGGCCTTCCTTCGCGGATCGCTGCCGGTCATGGCGGCGCTGATAGGGCTGGTGGCGGTTTTCATCGGCGTGGCCGACATCAAGGACCGCCGCGAAGCGAAAAAAGAAGAAGAAGAAGAGGCCAAAAAATCCTCTTCCGAAGAAAGCGAAAAAAAGCCCGAGTGACCGGTTTTTATCGGGGCCGGCGCTATTCCGGCCTCGGCGTATTGACATGTTCCGCCATCTGTGGGAATATGCCCCGCACAATTTCAGTCCACTACACGAACAAGGTGAAGGTATAGATCGATGAAGACTGTCTTCGTAACGCCCGCCACCGCCGAACGTTCCTGGTACGTTATCGACGCGGAAGGCAAACCGCTCGGCCGCATCGCGGCCAAGGTCGCCACGATTCTTCGGGGCAAAAACAAGCCCACCTATACGCCCAGCCAGGAAACCGGCGATTTCGTCGTCGTAATCAACGCCGAAAAAGTGGCCCTCACCGGACGCAAAAAACAGCAGAAGATGTACTATCACCACACCGGATTTCCGGGCGGTCTCAAAGATTACAGCTTCCGCGAGATGATGGAGCGCAATCCCGTTTCTCCTCTCGAACTTGCCGTCAAAGGCATGCTTCCGAAGGGACCTCTGGGCCGCAAGCTCTACAAGAATGCCAAGATCTACGCCGGGGCCGAGCATCCGCATGCGGCCCAGATGCCGGTCGCGATCGACCTGTAAGCGAAGGGGAAGGGAATGATCACCAATCTCGGATTAGGTACCGGCAGACGAAAGTGCGCAGTAGCACGTGTTTTCCTGCGTGAGGGAACCGGCAAAATTCTCGTCAACGACAAAGAACTCGGCCAGTATTTCAAGCAGCAGGAGCTCACTGTCAAAGTGCGCCGTCCCCTCCTCGTTACGACGAGCGAAAACAAATACGACATCGTGATTTCAGTGCTCGGCGGCGGCCTCAACGGCCAGGCCGGTGCCTGCGCCCACGGCATCGCCAGGGCTCTCTCCCAGGTCGATCCCGCCAATCACGTATCGCTTCGCGCAAACGGACTGCTCACCCGCGATCCGCGCATGGTCGAACGCAAGAAGTACGGTCAGCGCGGCGCCCGCAGGCGTTTCCAGTTCTCCAAGCGCTAAAGGCGGCTTTCGTGCGGATCGAATCCGTACGGGTCGAGACCTCCGGCATGGCGACCTTTGTCGCGGCCGGAGGTTTTTCTTTTTCCGCACCCGTCTCGAGATTCGAAGCCGCGGGGCTCTCTCCGCTCTCCTTTGCCGGGGAGGGGGAGACTTCCGACGAGGAAGAACAGCTCATCCGCGAAGTATCCGAAATATGGCAGGCCAGGCAGAAGGCTATTGCCCTCTGTGCCAGGGCCGAGCAGTGCGAAGCGGGGTTACGGACCAAGCTGGCTTCGCGCGGCTTCTCGAAGAACGCGGTACGCAGCGCTCTGGAAGAAATGCGTTCGCAGGGTCTGGTGGACGATACCCGCTACGCCAGGGCCTGGGTTTCGCTCAGAGCCGCGAAGCGAGCCACCGGCCCGTATCTGCTTAAGGCCGAGATGCGCGCCCGCGGTCTGGGCGATGAGGCGATCCGGGCCGCGTGCGCGGATTTTCCGGTCGAGGAAGCTTTGCGCCGGGCGATCAAAATCGAATCGGAACGCCTGAATCGCGCTTCACCGGCGGAGAGCGGGCGAAAGCGCAGGGAGTCCCTCAGAAGAAAACTCAAATCGCTGGGGTACCAGGGCGACGTGATCGATGTGGCGTTGGATGAGCTCGGGCAACAGTGATATTCTCAATCTGTGGCTTGACATATTCAAGCAATCGTTCCAGAATAGTGCGAATCATGAGTAAACGGAGGGTTCCTTCGCATGGATGACGATATCCTCACTATCGAAGAGGTCGCCCGCTATCTGCGCGTTTCAGAGCGGACTGTATACGATTGGGCGCAGAAAGGGGAGATTCCTTCGGGTAAAATCGGCACCGTCTGGCGCTTCAAGAAGAGCGACATCGAGCGCTGGGTGAACGAACGCCTTTCCTCCAACCGCCCCGCCGGCCTGATCGGCAATATCCAAGTCCAGAACATCATATCCACCGACAGGATCCTGTTCCTGAATTACAGCAAAAAACGCGACGTTCTCGTCGCCCTCGCCGACAATCTTGCGGGGGCTCCGCAGATCAAGAACAGGCAGGAGCTCGTTTCCGAAATCCTGCGCCGGGAAGAACTGATGAGCACGGCCATCGGCCGCGGCATCGCCATCCCGCACGTACGGCTTTCCTCGGTCACCGATCTCGTCGTGTCGGTAGGCATTTCGACCTGCGACATTACCGATTTCCAGTCCCTCGACGATGTGCCCATCCGCCTGCTTTTCATGATCGCCGCGGCCTACAACCAGCACACGTATTATCTGCAGACGCTGTCGTTTTTCTCATCCAGGCTTAAGGGGGCCGATCTGCGCGCGTCCCTTCTGGCCTGCAAGACCCCCAAGGAAGTATACGATCTCCTGGTCTCCCAGGACGACTGAGTTCCGGCCGCCGTTCTGCGATGACGGCGTGACCCCTTCCACGAAGAAGGCCGACCCCGCATTGTGCCGCGGAGCCGGCCTCTTTCTTTGTTGCGGCGCATGGTCGTGCCGTGCTAGGCTTGATCAGATTTTCCGTTCTGCGAGGCCCGACGCGTGTTTCTGAAAAGTCTCGAAATTTTCGGTTTCAAATCTTTCGCCGACCGGACGCTCATCGAGTTCTCGGACGGCATTTCGGCTCTCTTAGGCCCCAATGGCTGTGGCAAATCCAACGTGGTCGATGCGATAAAATGGGTCGTGGGCGAGCAGTCGCCGCGTTCCCTGCGCGCCGAAAGCATGGAAGACATCATTTTCAACGGCACGGAAACGCGAAAGCCGCTGTCGGTCGCGGAAGTCACCGTCACTATTTCCAACGAATCGGGCAGGCTTCCCCTCGACGTGCCCGAGATTGCCATAAAACGCCGTCTTTACCGCTCCGGCGAGAGCGAATACCTCATCAACGGCCGTCAGGCGAAACTCAAGGAAATCCGTGAGCTGTTCTGGGACACGGGTATCGGAAAATCCGCCTATTCGGTGATGGAACAGGGGAAAATCGATCAGATTCTTTCCTCCAAGCCGGAAGACAGGCGGTATCTGTTCGAAGAAGCGGCGGGCATCACCAAGCACAAGGTCAGGTCGCGCGAAGCGGAAAACAAGCTCGAACGCACCGAAGAAAATATGCGTCAGGTCGCCGGAATTCTCGGCGAGGTGAAGCGGAGCCACGATAGCCTGAAATCGCAGGCGGACAAGACTTCTCTGTACCGCGAACTCCGCGACAGGATTTTCAGGACTGAACTGGATCTGCATCTGCTCAAGTTGCGGCAGTTCCTCAAGGAAAAGGAAAGAAAAGACGAAGAGATCGCCGCCAAGCGCAAGGAACGGGACGCGGCGAGGGAAGAATCCGAGCATTTGGGCAAGTCGATGTCGGAGAGCCTCGATGAGGTGAATGACATGGAAACCGAGCTCGTGGAGCTGCAGAAAACGCTCTATGGACTCGCGGTCGAAAAGAACGGCAAGGAAAAGCAGCGCAAATTCCTGGACGACAGGGTGCGCGAAACATCCGAAAAGATCGATCAATCGCGGATGCGCATGCGCGGAGTCGAGGACAAGATCGCCGCGCTCCGTGAGGAAGAGGCCGAAAAGGATGAAGAGCTTGCCGGTTTCAAAGCCAGACTCAAGGAAACGGAACGCAATATAGCTGAGTTCGAGTCCGCGGTGAAGGACGCCGGGCTTTCGGTCAAGACCAACGAAACGGCCATCGGGCGCGCGCTTTCGGAAATATCTCTGCTCGAAACGGGTATCGCGGATGCGCGCCTGCGTCTGGACAAGCTCACCGAAGACATTGTCGAGCAGATGGACGCGCGCCTCAAGGAATCGGGCTATTCCGCGCAGGAACGCGCCGCCGCCGAAGAGGAAATCGCTTCGCTGATCGCGGGCATCCGCGCGCGGCTCGAAGGAAAGGCCGCCCTGTTCGAGGACTTGCTGCGGATGGAACATTCGCAGGGCAGGGACCAGGCCGCCGCGGCCGCCAAGGCCCGGGCCGATCTGGCCGAAACCGCGGTACGCGCGCGGGAGCTGACCGAACTCTTCGAAAAGTACCGTCAGGGCGCGCCGTCCTTCATTGACGAATTCCTTTCGCCCGAAGGCATCATCACGCGCAAGCGCGCGATCGACAAGGCCATAGTGCGGGATCTCGACGGCGTCGCCCAACGCAAAGAGAAGATAGGCGATCTGGAAGGCGAAAACCGCGGTCTGTCCGCGAAAATCGAAGAATACAGGCGCACGCTCGAGGATGCCCGTGGCGCGCGCATTCGCGTCCAGACGCAGATGTCGGGCGCCGAAGACGCCCTCGCGGTGTTCCGCAGGGAACTTGCCGGCCAGGAAGCCCGTCTGCGCGAAATCGAGAACGAAATCTATGCCGAGGAGCGCAGGCTCGCGGATTCGCGCGGAGAGCTTGAAGCCCTCGATGCCGAACTCCAGGCCATCGAAGCGCGTGGCATACAGCTCACCGAAAAGCTCGAAAAGCTCGCAAAAGCCATCGAAACCCGCAATTCGGAATTGTCGCGCAGGAGGTCCGAAGCGGCCCGTCTCGCCGACAGGCTCCAGACGCTGCAGGCGGAGCTGGAAAATCTGCACATGGGGCTCGCCCAGGTCGAAACCGAAATCCGCAACGTCCGGGAGAACTTTTCGGAACAGTATTCGCGCGATCTGTCCGAATTCGAGGCCCGCATGGCCGAGTTGCGCACCCCTCTGTCCGAGCTGCGCGAGCTTCTGTCGGTCCACAGATCCAAGTTGCGCGATCTCGGGCAGGTCAATCTCATGGCGCCCGAGGAATACGCGGAAGTCAAGGAGCGATACGACTTCCTCTCGGGCCAGATGACGGATCTCGAAAAGGCGCGGGAGGATCTCAAGCGCATCACCGAAGAAATCCGCAACGAAAGCGCCGAACTTTTCATCGAAACCTACAACAGGATCAAGAAAAACTTCCACAACATGTTCAGACGGCTCTTCGGAGGCGGACGCGGCGAGCTTCGCATGGCCGATCCCGATCATGTGCTCGAGACGGGCATCGAAATCCTGGCCCAGCCTCCGGGGAAGAAGCTGGAAGCGATTACGCTGCTGTCCGGCGGCGAAAAAACGCTGACCGCCATCGCGCTATTGTTCGCCACCTACATGGTCAAGCCTTCGCCCTTCTGTTTCCTCGACGAAATCGACGCCGCCCTCGACGAAGCCAACGTCATACGCTTCGTCAATCTGCTGCGCGAATTCGGACGCACGAGCCAGTTCATCGTCATCACGCACAACAAGAAGACCGTGACGGGCGCGGATGCCCTGCTCGGCGTAACCATGGAAGAATCGGGCGTCACCAAGGCGATCGCGGTGCGGCTCGAGCGGCACGCTTCCGGCGAGGCCAGCCTCGCGCTCCGTCCCGACGATGGTTTCGTCGAAGAAGAGGTCGAGTTCGAAGACGGACAGGAACTGCCGCCCTCGCTTGTTCCCGGCCCCGCTCCCTCTCCTGCCGCAACAGACGAACGTGAGGAAGGCAAATGAGCGGTCCCACCACCGAAAAGCTCTACTATTCGCAGCCCGGGCTGATCGGGACAGATGCCCTCGTGCTGGGGGTAAAAACGGGTTCGGACGCTACGGTCGTTACGCTCGATCGAACCGTATTTTATCCCGAAGGCGGCGGACAGCCCTGCGATCTCGGGACAATTGATGGTATTTCCCTCGCATGGGTGCGCCTTGAAGATGGATCGATCCTGCACGCTCTTTCCGGCACCCATGACTTCAGGCCGGGATCGCGCGTACGGCTCTCGCTCGACGAGGCGAGGAGAATCGACCATACGCAGCAGCATTCCGGCCAGCATCTGCTTTCGGCCGTACTCGAAAAGCACTTGGGAATCCATACGGTTTCCTTCCATCTGGGCGCGGACCGTTCCACGATCGACGTATCTGCAGAGGCGATATCGCGGGAGGAACTGGACGGAATCGAAGCGATCGTCGGATCGCTCATCGCGAAAGGGCTTGCCCTGCGGACGCACCTCTGTCCGCCCGAGGACGCCTTTTCCTTTCCGTTGCGAAAGAAGCCGCCCGAAGGCGAGAGTGAGCTGCGCATCGTCGAAATCGACGGGCTCGACTGGTCGCCCTGCGCGGGAACGCATGTGCGGAGCACGCTCGAATTGCGCGCGTTCAAGATTCTGCGCGCTGAGAAATACAAGGGGCTATCGAGGCTGCATTTCGTGGCGGGCCGGCGCGCGGTCGGCGAACTCGATTCCGGGTGGCGAAACGCACAGGCGATTTCGAAGGTCCTGGAATGTTCCAGGGACGAGGCTCCGGCCAAGGTCGAAAGTCTGCAATCACGCATCCAGGCGGTCACCGCGGAGCTGGGAAATCTGACGAGCGCCCGTGCCGTTCTCGAAGCGCGCATCGCGGCCGCCGAGCGCCCGAACGCTTCCGAACCCCTGCGTTTCGACTATGCCGACCGGGATTGCGGCGCTGCGTTCGAGACCGCGAAAGCCTGTTCGGCCGCTGGCAGGGCCTGCGTAACGCTCTCCCGTTCCGATTCGGGCGTCTGCGTTCAAGTCCCCGAACAAAGAGCCGAATGGGGTCCGGCCGGCCTGGGCGGCTTCCTGAAATCGAAGCTCGCGGAATCCGGCGGCAAAGGCGGCGGGGGAAAGATCAATTTCCGTGCGACTTTTCCCGATGCCGGATCGGCCTCCGCATTCGCCGATTTCGCTTATTTACTCTTGAGCGCTCCCGGTCCGGCAGCTCTTTCCACTCCCGACAACAGGAACATGAGCAGCGCCGCGGTGACTCCCAGAACTGCGGTTGCGGGCCACACCGCGGCCGAACCGAATTTTACGATATAAGCCCCGGCGGCGAGGGGGGCCAGCAGGGAGCCGATATTGCCCACGAGGGCGGTTGCGGAATTGATTCTCCCGCGATGCGACATCGGCGTGTGCGAAGCTATGAATACATTGATATTGGTCGACGCCAGTATTTCCCCCCAGGTCCAGATCATGGTCGAAACGAGGACCAGTATGGGCCCGCCGCCGAATGAGAGCAGGCCAAAGCCCGCTGCGTAGAGCAGCGCGGCAATGGCTACCGAAACGAGCGGTGGCAGGCGTCCGGTGAGCCGGGTGAGCGGAAGCGTGAACAGGACGACCGTCAGTCCGTTTACGGTCATCGCCGTGCCGAAAAGCTCCGATCCGGACGAGCCGAGTCTGTCGTTCAAAAAGAGCGGCAAGCTGAAAATATGCTGGGCGTACACGAAGTTCATGAGCGCCATGACAAGGGTGAAACCTACGAGCAGTGGCCGGGAAAAAAATACCGCCAATGTTCCTGAGGTTTGCGCCTTTTCACCGGACTGTTCGGCACTGTTTTCGCCGGCAGCCGTTTCGGTTGTCGTTTCGGTTGTCGCGGCCGGTTTTCCGGTGTGGGGCAGAGTTTCGGGAACGAGAAAGCGCAGGATAAGTATGGCTGCCGTGAGGGCCCCCGCATTACCCAAGAACATCAGCCCGGGCGCTCTGTTGAACAGGAATCCCGCCACCAGCGGTCCCACCGAGAAGCCGATATTATTTCCCCAGTAGACTAGTGCATACGCGCTTTTACGCCCCTCGGGCGGCACCAGATCCGCGACCATGGCGCCGGAAAGGGGCCATGTCATCGAAAGCGCGATCGAGGCAATCGCGATGACATAGGGAACCCAGGGCGTGAATCCCGCGATCGTGCATACGACGAATGCGGTCACGGCGATCACCTGGCAGCCCATGATTATGCGTTTCCTGCCCCACAGGTCGCCGAGTTTCCCGCCCAGCATCAGTCCCGGCAAGCCGGCAAGCTGTACCACGCTCAGGAAAACGCCGGCTTTTCCCGGTGTCCATCCCACGCGTTGCGTGAGTATGAGCGTGAGGAAAGGGAATACGAAATTGCCCGCGGAGTTGATGAGCCGTATGGCAAAAAGTGCCCATATTTCGCGGGGGAGGGCGCGTATACCCGCGAAATCCCCGGAGACGGTTTTTTTCACGCGAGATCCAGAGGACGGCGATTGTCCGAAAGCCTGCGCGAAAGGTATTCGCGGTCAAGACCCAGTCCGGATGCCGCCTTGCGGACCTGATCGGGGGACAGAAGATTCAGCTCGGCGTAAAGGTACACCAGGGCCCGTTCGGCGATGCAGGGGACGAGAAGGGCGTTCATGTTTTCGGCGCAGGGTTCGGCGCAATCGAGATGCCTGGCTTTGAGCGACGCATACAGGCGCGATTGCGATACGTCTCCGGACAGTGCGTTCAGTTCCGCCATGAGCGGTTCGGAATTGCCCCTGGCGGCCGCCTCGCCGAGAGGTTTGAGGGTGAAATATGTGTATTCCTTGCCCGGCAGGTAATGGTGGATATCGCAGCGCGTGCAGTAATTGGGTTCGCGGCCGTCGGTCTTGGCCCTGTCGCCGCCGATGATGATGAGGGGATCGAAATAGAGCGCCGGGCATTCGACGCCGCCGACGGTGTAATAGCGGTAGGTGTACAGGGAATCGGTCAGGCAGTCTTCGTGCTCGCAATAGGCGGTGAGGGGAAAGACATCGGTCGCCGTTTCGAGAAGGAGCCGGGCGGTCTGGTTGAATATTTCCTTGCGGAAATTGAGAACCAGCGTCGGACAGACGAAGCAGATGCCGCGGCGCGCGGACTCGTCGGCCATGAGGTAGGCGATCCGCTCATCGTAAAACGAGGCTTCATCGAGGATCCATGTGCCGACACGCGGATTCTCCGCGATGAGCGATTCGAGTCCGAAGGAATCGCCGGCGACGCCGATCATGTCTCCGCAGCGTTCGTAGCCGCCGCGGAAGGCCAGCGCATCGTCCGGATAGCCCGGAAAACGGGCGCTGTCGAGTTTGGAGCGCACGACGAACACTTCCCGCCTGTCCGCTCCGTCCGAGGAGGTGAGGGCCGCGATTTTGCCCTTTTTGCGCAAGCTTACGCGGCTGTCGCGCCAGATCCTCGCCGTGAATTCTGTCTTGCCCGATCCCATCGGACCGATCACGAGAATACGGCGGCCGGGAATGCGGAAATCGTAATGGGAATAGGAGTGGTGCGCATTCAGCACCGGGAATCCCAGATTGCGGAGAAGCTGTCCGTTTTCGTCTCGGTCGTCGTACATGAGTGCCTACTCTTCGGATGAGGGTTCGCGTCCTTCGAAAACGCGGCGCAGAGCGATGAGCATGCCGCCCAGGCTTGCGCCGGAAAGGCCGACCAGGAATAGAGACCGTGCCGCCGGTCCGAATACGTGCGCAAACCAGCTTCCCAACTGGGTCATGGTCTCCGCTGAAACGGCCGTCGTCGCCTCGGGGGGTATGATTCCCTTGAGGAACGCACCGCCGGGAAGATAGAGAATCCCTCCGGCGATCATGGCGATCACGGAAGGGACAATAAGGCGCTTGCCTGAGAGCGCTATGCGTCTGGAGGCTGTGCCGCCCGCCATCGCGGCGCTCAAGCCCACGGCGAGCGTCGCGAACAAGGCAAGCAAAAAGGGAGAACGCATGAGTCTTGAGCCGGGCGTTGCCATTTGACGCATAGAAGAATCGGGATCGACCGAAACCGTGCGCGAGACTGTATCCGGAATGGTCTTCAGCGCCGTTCCCAGCGCGCGTTTTGCGCTCTCCCGGCGAGATGCGATAGAAGAACCCGTCCGGGTAAAACTGACGTCTCCCTCGCCCGGGGCTGTGTCGCGAAGCGGGAGGGCGTCGACGTAGGCGGCGGCCGCCGCGTCGAGCTTCACGGCGGCGGCTTTCTTGAGCGCTTCGAGGTTGAGATCTATCGAGTTGTCGCCACCCGGGCCGACCGAATCGAAGGCCTCATCCACCGCGTTGCGGGTGAGGGTTTTCGCTTCATCGGGGGGAAGGGCGGTTTTGGCGGCGTCGTAGAGGGCGCCGGTATCGAAGGTATAGCCTCCGAAAACAGTAGTGCCCTCATCGTTGCCGGGCTTTGCGGATGCGATTGCGGCGTAGAGGCGGTCGTCGGTGAGGGCTTCCTTGTAGAAATTCCTGTCCAGCATGCGCGGACCCAAACCTATGGTAAACAGAGCGCCCAATGCGGCGGGCAGCCCGACGCATACATAGAGCACGAAAGACAGGAATTTGCGCATCGATAACCCCTTCAGCGGGGCGCCTCAGTGGTTGCGCCCGTCCGGAGGGAAACATAGCGCGCGCCGGATGACGATTCCGCGACATTGGGGCGTATCGTGGGAGTGCCGAAGCGGAAGGCCTTATAGGGATGGATATCCAGTGCATTCTGATACCAGCCCTGGATATATTCGGCGTCGATCACCGAGACGGCAAAACCGTGGTAGAAGGGCAGGACCACCGCATCCTGAAGAAGAATGTTCTCCGCTTCGGCAAGGAGGGCGAAGCGTTCCTTGCCTTCCTTGGCCTGCGATCCGGCAAGCAAGGTGTCATACTTGGGGTTCGAAAAATCGGCATCGTTCAGGCTGGAACCTGTCGTCCACATCTGGAGGAAGGCGACCGGATCGGCGAAATCGCCGATCCATGTAGTATGGGCCAGAGTGAAGTTACCCTTTTCGGGGCCCTTGCCGATCTGGTCGTAGTACCGCGATGCGGGCATGACAACGAGTTCCACCTTGAGTCCGGGGAGACTTTCCCATGCTTTTTTCATCAGCCCCGTGACGCGTCGCGCATCCTTGCCGTCGACGAAGGCGATGCGTATGGCGGGCAGACCCGAACCTTCGGGATACCCGGCTTCGGCGAGAAGCCCGAGCGCTTCCGGCCGGTTTTCGGTTTCGATGCCTTTTACGTCCGAATAGCCCGGCATCGGCAGCACGAGGGTGCTGGCCGGGATCAGGTACTGTTCCGTGTTTCTGAGTTCGTCCCAGGGAAGCAGGAGGGCGAAGGCCCTGCGTATGCGGGCGTCTTTCCATGGGCCGGTAGCCGAATCGAAGAACCAGTAATGGGTGGCGAACATGGGATTGATCTGTATCGCATCCTGGCGGAGGAGGACGTCCAGATCGCCCGGACCTGCCAGCCAATCGGCCTGTCCGCCGTCGAACATGGCGGAGGCTACTGTGTCGTCGTCGGTGAATACCAGTCTCAAGGTTGAAATGGCTACGGAAGCGGCGTCCCAATATTCGGGATTTTTTTCCAGGACCATATCGCCGGAGGAGGCTTCCTGAGTCCCGGATGCGAATCGATACGGCCCATTGACCGGGAAGGGGAGGGAGGCGCTCCAGTCTTCCGCTTCGAGCATCGACGGATGGATGGGCGCAAAGGAATGATGGCAGAGAAGGCGGGTAAAATACGCGGCGGGCGCTTCCAGTGTTACTTCGAGGCGTTTGTCGGAAAGGGCTTTGATGCCGACTTTCGAGGCGTCGGAGGTTTTTCCTCCACGATAATCCTTCGCGCCGGAGATTATGTCGAAAAATGCGGCATAGTCGGCGTTCATGGACAGGATGCGGAGCCAGGAATCGCGGAAATCCGAAGCAAGGAGGGGAGATCCGTCTGACCAGCGGGCTTCCTGCCTGAGGTCGAAGTCGTACACGAGGCCGTCTTTGGACCGGGACCAGGATGCTACTGCGGCGCGTACGGGTTCGAGGCTGGACGGGTCGTAGGAAAAAAGGCCTTCATACAAAGCCGTGAATACTTGCGCTTCGTTCGAATAGATGGCCCTGTGGGGGTCCAGTTCCGGCCTTGCCGCATTGAAAACCGTCACGAATTCCGTACGGGAAGCTTCCTGGGCGGCAAGCATGGATGTCGCAAATGTCCCGAAGCATGCCGCAACGAAAAAGAACGCCAAAAGAGTTGCCGGTTTCGTTCTCATCCGGTGAAGTATGAGGTAAAATGGAAAGGAAGGCAACAGAAATGGGAACTCCCAAAGCTTTCGGCTGTGAAATGGCGGTAGTGGGCGTGCTCTCGTCCGACCCCGAACTGGATGGCCCCGCTATCGCCGGCCTCGAAGCGCTGTTCGGACCGGTCGTATTCCGTACCGAGCCGGAAGATTTCACATGGACCGACTATTATGTGCCCGAAATGGGAACGGGAATCCGCAGGTTCTACCTCGCCTTCGGAACGCTCGTCGATCCTTCCCGACTGGCCGAGTTCAAGCTCGCCACCAATGGCATCGAAGAAAATCTGGCCACAGGCGGTCCCAGGCGGGTCAATCTGGACCCTGGGCTTCTTGCGCCCGGGCGTTTTGTGCTTGCTACCACCAAGGACAGGGCGCACAGGATCGCGCTCGCTTCCGGCATATTCTGCGAGCTGACGCTGATCTATGAAAAAGGGGCTTTTCATTCTCTTCCCTGGACTTACCCCGACTGGGCTTCCGCTCCCTGCAGGGAAATGCTCGCTCT
>JBDKUJ010000302.1:0-4543 GCA_039679665.1 Rectinema sp.
TGATGGCTTCAGCGATATCCATACAGTCCGCGGTTTTCGATGATGCGCCTCACTCCTGGCGGCACGAGGTATTTCCATGCGCCGCCGGAAGCTATTCTGCTTCTCACCAGCGACGAGGACAGAGGCAGGTCGAAATTGCGAAGTTCGAGGTGAGGCCAGGGGAAGTTGGATATTTCTTCGTCATCGCGGCGCATGAGGATAAGGCGACACTCGCGCGCCAGCGCATCGGCTTCTTTCCAGGCGCCGAAGTCTTCGGCAAGGTCGGCTCCGAAAAGAAGGCCCGGCCCGGCTTCGATTTTTCCCGTCGCGACAAGATATCGGACTGTGTCTATCGAATATGAAATGCCGGCACGCCGTATTTCACAGTCCTCGACTTCGAAGCCGTCCTGGCCTTCACAGGCCGAGCGCAGCATTTCAAGTCGCGTTTCGGGCCCGGGATCCGAATGAATTTCCTTGTGCGGCGGTTTCCATGCGGGAACAAACAGCACCCTGTCGTAGGCGAATTCCTTCATCGCTTCGTCGGCCAGAATGAGATGGCCCATATGGGGAGGATTGAAAGACCCTCCGAAAAGCAGGGTTTTCACCGTCAAAGGCTCCCGTCGTCGCTGTCGTCGCTGTCGTCCAGTCCGAAAAAATCATCTTCGTCCGGCGTCGCTCTGGCTATGGCGTTCCTGGCCGTTTCGGCATCGACTACGCTCTTGAAAAACGCTTCTTTCAGTTCATCGATGCCCCGGCCCGAGAACACCGAAATGCCGAATACGGTTTCAGTCGGGTGTGCGGCGCGGAAAGCGTCGAAACGTTCCTCGGCTTCGGGGAGATCGAGTTTTGTACCGATGAGAA
The DNA here is from genome assembly GCA_039679665.1 of Rectinema sp. Classification (GTDB taxonomy): domain Bacteria; phylum Spirochaetota; class Spirochaetia; order Treponematales; family Rectinemataceae; genus JBDKUJ01. The sequence goes on from JBDKUJ010000302.1 coordinate 841, forward strand.
GGCGCGGTTTGCGCGCAAGCCCTGGCGAAAAGGACTCAAGCTCCGATTTGAGGATGGAAAAATTCTTTTCCCAGGCATCGTCGGAAAGGTCGATCAGAAAGGCCAGGCAGGAGGTCCGTGCAATATGCTTCAGGAAACGGATACCCAGGCCCATGCCTTCGTGCGCGCCTTCGATGATGCCGGGAATATCGGCGAGGATTATGTCGCGCTCATGCAGCGTCAGGACGCCCAGGTTGGGAATTTTCGTCGTAAAGGGATAGGGCGCGATTTTGGGTCTGGCGTTGGTGAAATGGTCGAGCAGGCTTGACTTGCCGGCGTTGGGAAATCCCACGAAACCGATGTCGGCGATAAGCTGGAGTTCCACTTTGACGTGGCGTTCTTCGCCGGGTTTTCCGGGCTGGAATATTCGCGGAGCCTGGTTTACCGAATTCTTGAAATGGGTATTGCCCCACCCGCCTTTGCCGCCCTTGAGGAAAACCCAGCTCTCGCCTTCGATTGCCGCTTTTCCGCCGGGACCCGGGGCGCCGAAATCTTTCAGGAGTTCGTCGGTGTCCGCATCGCGGATGATGGTGCCCGGAGGAACGGGAATGACCATGTCCAGCCCGTCCTTGCCGTGCATGTTTCTCCCCATGCCGGGTATGCCGTTTTGGGCCTTGAAGGTCTGCTTGTAACGCATGTCGGCCAGGGTGCGCATGTTGCGCTTGACGACGAAAATAATGTCGCCGCCTTTGCCGCCGTCTCCACCCGCCGGGCCGCCCATGGGCACATATTTTTCGCGGCGGAACGCGACACAACCGTCGCCGCCTTTACCCGAAGCCACCGTAATGGTCGCTTCGTCGGCGAATTTGATCACTCGATGCCCCTTGTATTCAAAAAAACCGCCCCGGTCGTGACCGGGGCGGCCTTCGCGACTCGACCTGGTCGGTCGGTCATCCGTCCGCGCGCAAAGCGCCCGGGCGGTGCGCTGGAATCACTCCGCGACTTTGACGGGCTCTACGCCCGCAAACTTCCTGCCTCGAAATTCCTTGAAGAACACCGTTCCGTCCACGAGGGCGTAGAGGGTGTCATCCTTTCCGATGCCGACGTTGACGCCGGGATGGATCTTGGTGCCGCGCTGGCGCACGATGATCGTGCCTGCGCTGATGGTTTCGTTGCCGTACGATTTTACGCCCAGATGCTGGGGATTCGAATCACGGCCATTGACGCCCTTGTGTGGCATTTCTTTCCTCCGTTACGGGCGCGTCAGGCGCCGACGATCTCTTCCACCTGCAAGACGGTGTATTTCTGGCGATGTCCCTGCTTGCGACGGTAGTCTTTCTTGGGTTTGTACTTGAATACGGTGACTTTGTCGCCCTTCTTCTCTTCCTTGACGGTGACACTCACGGAAGCGCCCTGTACATAGGGTGTACCGATTTTTACGTCGTCGTCGGAAAGGGAAAGAAGGAGAACTTTGTCGAGCGAAACCTTGGAGCCGTCTTCGGCGTCCATGAGGTCCACCGTGAGGGTGGCGCCTTTTTCGGCGCGATACTGTTTTCCGTTGATCTCTACGACTGCGTACATATTCTGCAACCTCGTTAAAATTCCATTCGTAGCGTAGTTTTATACACCGATTGGCGATCGACTGTCAATCGCCGGTCTTTTCCGCTTTCGGGCAAAGTTTTTCGAACGTTCACATCACTTCGAGGAAAGGTACGCAGATGAGTCTGCAGGCTTCGCGCAATGTGGAACGGACGGCTTCCACGAGCGCCGCCCTCGAGGCCGAAAGGTCGGGATCGGGGTTGGAAAGCACGGGGTTGTCCCTGTACCAGGAGGAGAAATCCTGTGCAAGATCATGCAGGTACGCAGCCATGACGGAAGGTTCCATGGCTTTCGCGGCCGAATCCACCGCCTCGGGGAATGCATAGATGCGTCTCGCGAGCGCCCAGTCCGAATCGCCGGAAAGTTTCGAAGGATCCGTTTTTCCGGCGGAAGCGTTGCCCTCGCCGCAGGCGAGCTTGCGCAGGATCGAACTGGCGCGCGCGCCCGAGTATTGGACGTAAGGGCCTGTGTCGCCCGTAAAGGACAGCGACTGCTCGGGATCGTACAGCATATCTTTGACGGGAGCAGTCTGCAGAAGGTAATAATGCAGGGCCCCCAGCGCCACTTTACCCGCGATGCCCGCGACATCTCCGACCGCGGCATCCCTGCCCTTGGCTTCGATTTCCGCCGCGGCCAGCGACGAAAGTTCGTCGATGAGATCGTCCGCGTCGACGACGGTGCCTTCGCGGGTCTTCATGCGCCCCGACGGCAGGTTCACGAGCCCGTAGGACAGGTGATGCAGATCGGCGGCCCATTCATATCCGAGCCGCCTGAGCACTTCGAACAGGACCTTGAAGTGATGGGCCTGCTCGGATGCGACGATGTAGACCAGGCGGTCGAAAGGCCACGCGGTATGCCGGTAGATGGCCGTTCCGATGTCCTGGGTTATGTAGAGGCTGGTGCCGTCCTTCCGGAGGAGGACTTTCCGGTCGAGGCCGACATCCTCGAGGTTGACCTGTACCGATCCGTCTTCCTCACGGGAGAAAATTCCGCGTTCAAGTCCGTCGAGGACTTCCGCCCGGCCTTTCATGTAGATGAGGCTTTCGAACTGGAACTCGTCGAACGACACGCCCTGCCGGGCGTAGGTTGCCTTGATGCCGTCCACGGCCCAGGCGTTCATTTTCTTCCAGAGCGCGATGACTTCCGGATCGCCGGACTCCCACTTGCGGAGAAGTTCCTGCGCCTTTTCGTCGGCCTGCGGATCTTCGGCCTTGAGTTTGTTGAACATGACATAGTACGTGCCGACGAAATGGTCGCTCTTGAGCCCCTCGCTCTCGGGCGTTCTGCCTTCACCGTAGGTCATATAGGCGAGCATGGACTTGCAGATATGTACGCCACGGTCGTTGATGAGGTCGACCTTACGCACTTCGGCACCCGCTTCCGCCAGGATGCGCGAAAGGGATTCGCCGAGCACATTGTTCCGCAGATGGCCGAGATGAAGAGGCTTGTTCGTGTTCGGGCAGGAGAATTCCACCATCACTTTCTTTCCGGAAAGCGAACCGGTTCGACCCCACCCTTCCTGCGCGGAAGCCGCGAGAATTTCGCCAACCGCCTGAGCCCTATTGAGGCGCACATTGAGATAGGGGCCTTCCGCCCTGGCCGTCCCCAGCGGAGAAGCTTCCGGATCGGCCGCTATCGCCGCTTCCAGCCCTTTCGCCACCACGGCGGGAGCCATGCGGAAGTCCTTTGCGTACGGAAAAAGCGGAAATCCGATGTCGCCGAGTTCAGCCTTGGGCGGATTTTCGGCCACCACGTTCGAGGCTTCGAAAGGCCCCGCGTTCAAGCCTTTTTCCGCCGAGAAAGTGTTGAGCGCGCGCGCTATGACGCTTTTCCATGCCTGTTTATAGTCTTTCATGATCGTACCTCAGTGTAGCCCGCACGGCGCCCAAGGTTCAAGCGTCGGCTGGTTCACGCACTGGAGGAGCTGGAGGAGCCGAAGTAGCTGGAGCGGAGCCGGAAAGGGCAGCAAGGCCGGGAAGCGCCAGAAAAGCCGCTTCGTCCAGGATGGTTACGCCATAGGCTTTTGCCTTGCGGTTTTTGTCCGAGCCGGAGCCGGGGTCGTTGGTGACGAGATAATCGAGATCCCTGGTGACCGACGATTTCACTGTGCCGCCTGAATCCCTCA
>JBDKUJ010000303.1:0-2258 GCA_039679665.1 Rectinema sp.
CCTGGTTCATGCGCTCGGCGAAGGCTTCATAAGAACCGGAAATGCGCCTTGCAAGCGCATAGGCGGCGTCGTTGCCCGAAACCACCGCGGCGCCGAGCATGAGATCGCGCACCGAAACTTTCATGCCGGGGTGCAGGTACATGATAGAGGAACCGTACGGCACGTACGGCGAGCAGTCGCGCTTGTCGATTTCGATGAGTTCGTCTTCCGAAAGCCGTCCCGCCGCGATTTCTTCGTACACGATATGGAGGGTGACGAGTTTGGTGAGACTCGCGGGAGGCAGGGCGAGGTCTGGATTCTTGGCGTACAGCAACGTGCCGGTACAGGCGTCGATGAGGGCGGCCGACCTGGCGTTTATCTGCGGCGCTTTCGACACTTGCGCGGTCGCGGAGAACGCGAATGCCAAAAACAGGACCGCCGAAGCGAGGGCACGGAATCCGGCGAAGGGAGTGGATGGTCGACGGTTCATCGAGTGTGTTCCTTCCTGTGCATCAGAAATCGGCGAGGCGAGGTGCGCGCGGGAAGGGAATGACGTCGCGGATATTGGTCATACCCGTTACATACATCAGCAGTCGCTCGAACCCCAGTCCGAAACCGGAATGCGGCGTCGAACCGAAGCGGCGCAGGTCGAGATACCATTCATAGTTGCTTCTCGGCATGTGCTTCTCTTCCATGACTTTTTCGAGGCGATCCAGGCGCCATTCGCGCTCGGAACCGCCGATGATCTCGCCGAAGCGGGGCACCAGGACATCCATTGCGGCGACGGTGCGACCGTCTTCATTCTGTTTCATGTAGAACGATTTGATTTCTTTCGGATAATCCGTCACGACGACCGGGCCGCCTATGATTTTCTCCGTAAGATATTTTTCGTGTTCACTCTGGAGGTCGCAACCCCAATATGGTGCGAATTCGAACGCCGCGCCCGATTTTTCGAGCCGTGCCACGGCTTCGGTATAGCTCATCCTTGTGAAAGGCGTAGCCACGACTTTTGCGAGGCTCTCGATAAGGCCCGGCTGGATGCGCGCATCGAAAAAAGCGAGGTCCTCGGCGCAGTCGGAAAGAGCGATCCGGACGAGATACCGGATGAATTCTTCGGCGAGATCGATGTTGTCGGCCAGTTCGTTGAAGGCGACTTCCGGTTCGATCATCCAGAATTCGGAAAGGTGGCGGGTTGTGTTCGAATTTTCGGCGCGGAAAGTGGGACCGAACGTGTAGACGCGGCCCATGGCCTGACTGTAGGTCTCTGCGTTCAGCTGGCCGGAGACGGTAAGATATGCGGGTTTTCCGAAAAAGTCCTTGTCGTAATCCACCGGTCCGCCGGATTTCGCTATCCGGTCCAAATCGAGGGTGGTCAACTGGAACATCGCGCCGGCGCCCTCGGCGTCGGATGCGGTGATGAGGGGCGTGTGCACATAGAAGAAACCGCGTTCCTGGAAGAACTGGTGCACGGCGAAGGCCATGCGGTTCCTCACTCTCGCCACGGCTCCGAAGGTATTCGTGCGTGCGCGCAAGTGGGCGATTTCGCGGAGGAATTCCATCGAATGCGCTTTTTTCTGGAGCGGATAGGAGTCCGCGGGAGCTTCACCGATCACGGTGAGGGAGACGGCGGCGATTTCCGCTTTCTGCCCCGAGGCGGGGGAAGGAACCAAAGTTCCTTCGATGCGCACGGAAGCGCCGGTACCGGCCCTGGCCAGTTCCGCGGCGATGTTCTCCATGGTATCCGCAGAATATACGCACTGGAGATTGGACAAGCAGGATCCGTCGTTGACTTCGAGGAAAACCGCGGTCTTGGTCTGCCTGCGGGTACGTACCCAGCCTTTGGCGACGACAGTGCGTCCGTCGGGCTGGCTGTACAGAAGTTCTTTGACGCTTTGGCTGCTCATAGTTTGCTTCTCCGGGAAATCGGCTGTCGGGCCGCGGAAAATGCGTTTTTCTGCCGCGCGGCCCGTCGATCCACTGGTGTACCACGGCTCGCGCTGCGTGGTCAAATGGCCTTGAGCTTCTTTTCCGGCCTGTGGTCTACACGCGGACAATGTGCGCGTGATACATTATGCCGGAAGGAAGGAGGCGTTCCCAGTGCGATACAGTTTGCCCGTTTCCTACGTGCTCTGGCTCATCTCGGGCTGCGGGGCGCTGGGACTGCACCGTTTTTACCTTGGCAAGACAGGGACCGGCTTTCTGTGGCTCGTCTCCGGAGGCTTGGGCGGTGTCGGCTGTATCTATGATCTCATAACCCTGCCGCGTCAGGTCCATGAAGC
>JBDKUJ010000304.1:0-5074 GCA_039679665.1 Rectinema sp.
GCTTTCTTGGCTCCCTTGGGACAGGTCCGGATGCACTCGCCGCAGTCGATGCACCGCTCTTCCATGATCCGCGCCTTGCCGCCACGGACACGGATAGCCTGGGTCGGACATTTCTTGATGCAGGTGGTGCAGCCGACGCAGAGCTCGGTGTCCAGCGTCACCGAATGGGGTATGGCCGGCTTCACGATGCGTTTCCACCGTCGGGCAGGGCGAATTCCATGCGGACCCTCGTGCCCTTGCCCGGAGCGCTGTCGATTTCGAGCCTGTCGGCATTGCGCTTCATGTTCGGCAGCCCCATGCCGGCGCCGAAGCCCATGCTCCGGACTTCCTCGCTCGCTGTCGACCAGCCTTCGGTCATGGCCAGCTTGATGTCGGCTATTCCGGGACCCTGGTCTTCGAAACGGACGACGATCAGAGCCCGGCCGATTTCCACCTCGGCCCTGCCCCCGCCCCCGTGGATGGCGACATTCATTTCGCCTTCATACATGGAAACGGCGATACGCTTGACAATATCCTGATCCAGGCCCAACCGGGCGAGAAGGCGTTTCACCTCGGTCGACGCTTTGCCCGCGGCGGAAAAGTCCATCCGCGGAACTACGAAGGACAACTTCACCCCTGTGACCGCCCGGCCGACTGTCGCAATGCTAGAAGCATTCCAACTGTCAACCAAACAGTATTTTTATGACCTTCCGGTTTTCCGCGACACTGTCGAAGCCAGGGTAGTGCGGAAAAAAACCGGTACGTCATTTCGGGCGCTCTGTTAAAGTATTTCGCGGACGCCGCCGCCGCGCAGACCGGCTTCGTAGAGCCGCCCGCAGGCGAGGAACATCGAGTATTTCGTGGACATGAGGATCATCCCGTTGTCGCGGGCGATGCGTACGAGATCATCGGTGGGCTTCTTGCCGCGCACGAACACCACGACCCTTATGTCGAGCAGATCGGCGGTGCGGAGCGATTGCGGATTGAGGAGCCCGGTGAGCAATACGACGCGCTCCTTGACGAAGGCCATCACGTCGCTCATGAGATCGGCGCCGCAGGCGGCCAGCACTTCCAGATCGAGTTGATCCTCGCCCGCGTATATTCCCGCGTCGAGGATTTCGGCTATTTTCGCTACGGTCATGATCGCTCCATGGATTTCAGTCTAGCACGCGGCTCGGGCCTTCAGATAGGGTCGAAAGGTGCTTTCAGAAGGCCGTACGGCCCCTGAAGGAACGCGCCAGGGTAAGTCTGTCGGCGTATTCGAGATCACCGCCCACCGGAATGCCCGTGGCAAGACGGGTCACGGCCACGCCTTCCTTTTCGAGCGTTTTCTTGAGGTAGAGAGCCGTGGTATCGCCTTCGACCGTCGGGTTGGTAGCCACGACGATTTCCGAAATTCCCCCTGCGCGGATACGCGACACGAGGGAAACGATGCGCAGCCGGTCCGGTCCCACGCCGTCCAGGGGCGAAAGCAGGCCGCCCAGGACATGGTAGAGACCGTGATATTCGCGCGAGGCTTCGATGGTGAGGACATCCTGTGGCTGTTCCACCACGCAGATGAGCCTGCGGTCGCGGTCGGCGGCTCCGCAGACCGGGCAGGGGTCGCTCTCGGTATAGGAACCGCAGATCGAGCAGAATTTGACCGATTCCTTGAGCGAACCGATGCGCTCGGCGAGCGCCGCGGCGAACGCATCGTCCGCCTTCAGGAGATGATACGTCACCCTGAGCGCACTTTTTCGCCCGATGCCCGGCAGGCGGGCAAGAAGCGAGGCGAGCTCCTCGATTGCGTTCACTTGGACCCGCCGCCGAAAAGGTCAGGCGGGAGCTGCATGCCGCCCATGCCACCCATGCCCCCCATCCCGTCGGCGACTTCTTTCTGGAGCGCTTCCTTGATTTTTTCGGAAGCGTCGTGATGGGCCGCGCGCACGAGATCCTGCAGCATCCCCGGATCGGCAGGGTCTATCGCTTCGGGAGAAATCTCGCAGGTGAGCATTTCCATCTCGCCGGAAAGGGTCACGCGGACCATCCCGCCTCCCGAGGAGCCCGTCGCACGGATCGAGGCCGTGCGGGAACGCAGTTCGTTCATCTTGGCCTGGATAGCCTGGGGATTCCTGAGCATGTCCATAATCTTCGAAAAATCCATGATTGATTCCTTTCAGAAGGGGTTGTCGTATTCCGTGTCAACTGCCGCATCGGGGGACGGGCTGTCCGAAAACTCATCGGCCGGATTCCCTGTCGAATCTTCGGCCATCCCGACCGGGATGGCCGGGGTGACCGGGATGGACGGAGCAACCGGGGTGCCCACCGAAACGCGCGAACCGCGGAACAATCGTTCCACGAGACTTACTTTGGATTCGTCTTCCGCGCCCAGCGCCGTTCCGGCGGAAGTACCGCCGGTGGGGACTTTAACGTCGCGCGCAACGGACGCCGCCGTCGCGGTCGAACGGGCACCATAGGTTCCCGCAGCAGCCTGCGCGGTTTTGGCGGACAAGGCGCGATCCGCGCGTCCGGTTTCATCGAGTCCGGACAGGCGCGGGTTGTCCGGAGTTTCCGCCGCCGTCGCTGCCGGAACATTGAGAGGGGCACCATGTACGATATCGATTTTAAGCGGATGTCCCGCCCTCTCCATCACATGTTCGGCGATGAGCCCGATGAATTGCTTCAGTAGGGTCACTTCCATGCCCGATTGCACATGGATTCTCAGCTTGTCGCCCTCGATGAGCCATGGGCCGGATTTGGACAGGCTGGTCGCGATCATTCCGTTGACGCGACGAAAGTCCGCGGAAACCGCTTGCTTCAGCGTCTCGGGGTCCGAAATCGCGAGTTCAGGGCCGTCCGGGGCCGGCATCGATTCGGAAACCGGCCCGGAAACCGGCTCAGGAAAGGGTTCGGGCGATCGGACGGTGCCGGCTGCCCTACCGGAGACCGCAGGACTTGCATCTATTGGAGCCTTCGATGGAGCCTTCGAAGCCATCGGGGTTTGGGGAACATCGCCCGCAGTGTCGCGTCGTGCGGTACCGCGTTCGGCTGCGCGGCGCAGGGCAACCACCGCCTTGACCACTTCGGAGGGCGCAACATAGTCCCTGATATGCGCAAGCTTCGCGACCGCAAGCTCGAGCTCGAAACGGGGCTCCACGGAAAAACGGAGATTCCTGTAGGTTTCAAGAATGACGGAAAGAGCGTATTCGATGCGTTCCGTCGAAAGCGCCTCGGCGAGCGACGGATCGAAAGACGAAACCGGCGCTCCCAGAAGTCCTTCCCTCGCTATGCCGTGCTTGAGGAAAAGCAGCCCCCTGCAGAACTCGGCCGCATCGTTCAGGAACTGCTCGGCCGATACGCCCTTGTCGAGTATTTCGTCCAGGAGCGAAAGGGCGAGCGCGGAATCGGAAGCGATAAAATGCCCGAACAGGCTGTTCATCCTGTCCTGCCCGACGAGCCCGAGCTTGTCGCGTATCAGGGCCGCGGTAATCTTGCCTTCCGCGAAGGAAACTACCTGGTCGAACAGCGTGTAAGCGTCGCGCACCGAGCCGCCGGATTCCCGGGCAATCCACAGCAGAGCCTCATCTTCGGCTTCGATTCCGGCTTCGGCGGCGGCGGAAGCCAGGAGCACCTTTACCGTCTCAGGAGGCACGAGCCTGAACGCGAACTGCTGGCAGCGGCTCTTGATGGTAGCCGGGACCTTGTACAGCTCCGTAGTCGCGAACATGAACACGATATAGGGAGGCGGTTCCTCTATAGTCTTCAGGAGGGCGTTGAAAGCGCTGGTCGAGAGCATGTGCACTTCATCGATGATGTAGATCTTGTATCGCCCGCCGTTAGGGGGAAACAGAACCTCGTCCTTGATCTGGCGCACATTGTCGACCGAAGTATTGGAGGCTCCGTCGATCTCGATCACGTCGAAGGAAGAGCCGGCGGTGATGGCTTTGCAGGAATCGCACACGCCGCAGGGATGCGCCGTCGGCCCATTTTCGCAATTGAGCGCCTTGGCGAGGATGCGGGCCGTGCTCGTCTTGCCGCAGCCGCGGGGACCCGAAAAAAGATACGCATGCGCAATCCTGCCCGACGCCAGGGAGGACTCGAGTGTGGCCGACACGAACTCCTGGCCCGCAAGCTGGTCGAAACTCTGGGGGCGTTTGCGTGTCGCGGTGACTTCGTAGGGCATGAGGGCAAAATAGCACGAGGACGGATTGGGGTAAAGGACTTCGGGCGCTCGAAGCCAGGCGCTCTGCGGCACCGCACCTACCGCGTACCGTTGCTTCCTTCCGGACCTGGCGGGGTTAGGCGGCGGTTACGAGCGCAGTGCCTGGCTTCCAGCGCCCGAAGCTGGAATTTTCCCCGGCGAGCGCGAAAATGCTTGCCCGGGAAAGAAAAATGCGGAGAGATAGGGATTTGAACCCTAGGTACCCTTACGGGTACACGCGACTTCCAATCGCGCACCTTCGGCCGCTCGGTCATCTCTCCGAATGTCGCTACTTATCAATTTTTACATAAAAAAAGGCGGAGAGAGGGGGATTCGAACCCCCGGAACCCTCGCGGGTTCAACGGTTTTCGAGACCGCCCGATTCAACCGCTCTCGCATCTCTCCCGGTCGTCGCGCGCCGGTCCCGGCCACCGGCTTTCATCTTCTTCGCGCGTTTTTCGCAGATAAGCCCGCGAAAAACCGCCAAATGAACAGCGAAACGATTGGTCACAATCGTGAAGCGGTTCATTATGAGGCTAAGCGGATTCGAACCGCTGACCTTCAGATCCGCAATCTGATGCTCTATCCAGCTGAGCTATAACCTCGTGAACGGAGAGGGGGGGATTCGAACCCCCGGTACCCTTTAGGGGTACAACTCCTTAGCAGGGAGCCCGATTCGGCCGCTCTCGCACCTCTCCTCTTCCCGCTCGGGGCGGGTTTTACGGAGCAGGAGGGATTCGAACCCTCGGTACCTTGCGGTACAGCGGTTTTCAAGACCGCCTCCTTAAACCCCTCGGACACCGCTCCAATATGCGGAAAAACACCGATTCCCGCGCAGAAGCGCAAAGAACCGGCGAGTGTCGACAATAAGGGAAAGCCTCCCGCTTGTCAATAGCGCAGGTTCGCGTCCGCCAG
>JBDKUJ010000305.1:0-5262 GCA_039679665.1 Rectinema sp.
CGCGTTCCCGAAGCCGCGGAAGTGCGGGTGGACGGCAAGACCGTCCATCCGCAGGAAAGGCTTCGCTATATCCTTCTCAACAAGCCGGCCGGCTATCTCTCCGCCATGTCCGACCCCGAAGGGCGCCGGCTCGCCGTCGATCTCCTGCGCGAAGCGGTGCCCGAGCGTGTCTACAACGTCGGGCGCCTGGACCAATGGTCGTCCGGCCTCCTTCTGTTCACCAACGATGGAAATCTCGCCGCACGCCTGGGGCACCCCTCGGGCGGCTTCGAAAAAGAATACGAAGTGTTCGCCGACAAGGATCTGCCTGAAGCTTTTTTCAGGGAATTCGCCGCAGGGGTGCTTGTGGATGGAATACTGTACAAGGCCGCGTCGCTCACGCGTTCAGGCGGGCGGCGTGCGCGCGTCACCCTGATCGAGGGCCAGAATCGCGAAATCCGGCGTGTTTTGGCGCATTGGGATATACGTGCCCTGTCGCTCCGCCGTGTCAGGATAGGACCCATATCCATCGAAGGTTTGCCCGAAGGCAACTGGCGGGAACTCGAACCTGAAGAAGTCGCGCAGCTTGAATCCCCGACTGAGGCAAGGAGCCGGTGATGGTGATCGCCATAGACGGGCCTGCGGGCTCAGGCAAATCCACGATCGCGAAAATGCTCGCCGGACGGCTGGGGTTTACCTACGTCAATTCCGGAAATATCTACAGGGCGCTGACTCTTTGCGCTATCGAACACGGCGTCGGGCTCGACGATCCCGGGCGACTTACGCATGAAGCGGCCCAGGCGCGGATCGACTATACGGACGGTCAGCTTTTTCTCGATGGCCGTCCGATCGACTCCGAATTGCGTACCGCCCGGGTGGATGCCATCGTGGCGCAGGTTTCCGCCATTCCTGCTTTACGCGAAATCGTGAACGCACACGTGCGCAGGATAGCGGCCGGACTCGATGCGGTGGTGGAGGGCAGGGACATGACCACCGTCGTTTTCCCGGATGCTGAAGTCAAGATTTTTCTGGACGCTTCATCCGATGCCAGGGCGCAGAGGCGCCATGCGCAGGGCCTCTCCGGCATGAGTTTCGATGAAATCAGGCGCAACATAGAAATGCGCGACGAGATCGACCGAAACAAGAGCGTGGGAGCCCTGAAAATCGCACCCGACGCCCTGTATTTGGACAGCTCAGACTTGACCTTGGATCAGGTTTATGCGAAAGTGTCCGAGAATATCCTACACACACATGGGGAACACATGGTTACTAAGGAAGTGGAAATGGACGCCGCCGTACCCTCCCGGGACGACTTCCAGACACAATTGCAGGAGCAGTACCTCAAGAGTTTCGAGGGCCTGGAGGAGGGCGATCTAATCGACGGACACGTCATTCAGGTCACCAATGATTACGTGTTCATCGATGTCGGCTACAAGTCGGAAGGCAAGATTCCCGCCCTCGAATTCGGGGACAAAATTCCCGCAGTCGGGGATGTCGTCAAGGTTATCCTCGTCAAAAAGGAAACTCATTCGGGCGAGATTGTCGTTTCGAAAAAACGGGCCGATGAAAAAGTCTACTGGAAATCCGTCGCCAATGCCTTCAAGGAGCACCAGCCCATCGAAGGTACGATCGACAAGGAAATAAAGGGCGGCTTCGAGGTCAACCTCGGGCATGGCCTCAGGGGCTTCCTGCCGGCTTCCAAAGCCGACGTCCAGCGCATCGAAAAGGGCGATCACCTGATCAACCTCAAAACGATGTTCTATCTCGAACGTCTCTATTCCGAAAAGAAAGTCAACATTGTTCTCAACCGCCGCAAATGGATGGAAGAGGATATCGACCGCCGCCGCAACGAGTTCTTCCAGTCCGTACAGATCGGCGAAACGGTTAAGGGCGAAGTGAAGAGCTTCACCAGTTTCGGCGCATTCATCGACCTGGGCGGTTTCGACGGCCTCCTGCATATCAATGACATGAGCTGGGGCCACGTCACCAGGCCGAAAGATTTCGTGCGCAAGGGTCAGGAAATCGAGCTCAAGGTCATCCGGATGGAGCCCGAAGAACGCCGGATCAACCTCTCCCTCAAGCACTTCTCCGCCGATCCCTGGTTTACGTTCGAAGAGCGCTACCACGTCGGCGACGTAGTCAAGGGCAAAGTCACCAAGCTCACCGATTACGGCGCTTTTATCGAAATCGAAGAAGGCATCGAAGGTCTGGCGCATATTTCCGAGTTCTCCTGGGTGCGCAAGCCACGTAAGCCCGAAGAAATGCTGCAGCCCGGCGATGTTGTCGACTGTATGATCCTCGCCTACGATCTCCAGGCCGGCAAAGTTTCCCTGGGGCTCAAGCAGGTCCAGGAAAATCCCTGGGATTCCGTTTCCACCAAATATCCCGTTGGCGTGCGCCTTACCCGCAAGGTCGTAAAGGTCACCAGCGCCGGAGCCTTCATCGAACTCGAAGAAGGCATCGATGGATTCCTGCATATCGACGATCTGTCCTGGACCCACAAGGTCAAGAACCCCGCCGAAGCGCTGCAGGAAGGCCAGGAAATCGAAGTCATGGTCATCGAGAGCGATTCCACCGACCGCAACATCAGGCTCGGCGTCAAACAGCTTTCCGAGGATCCGTGGAGATCCTTCGCCAAAGCCTATCGCTTCGGCGCCATCGTCGATGGCGTAGTCACTTCGGTCACCGATTTTGGCGTATTCGTCAAGGTGCAGGGCGATATCGAAGGTCTGATCAAGAAACAGGATCTCTCCGCCGACAGGGAAGAGCTTTACGACGATGCACTCAAACGCTTCACGCCCGGGATGGAAGTCAAGGCCGCAGTGGTCGACCTCAACCCCGACCGTCAGAAGCTTGGGCTGTCCATCCGTGATCTGGTACAGAGGCAGCAGCGCGAAGAGATGTCCCGCTTCATGCAGGACGACGACTCTGCGGGCGGCTATACCCTCGGCGACCTCCTCAAGGGCAGAGACGGCGACAAGACTAATTCCTGAAGCTCTATAAGAGCTTCGTGGAGCGACAGCGGCAATGTTGGGAACGATAGATCCCGCCAAGTTCGGGACGCTCATCGAAGTGGGCGCTCTGATAAACTCGAACTATGCGGACGCTACATCGCTGCTTACCAGGATTCTCGAATCAGCTACCAGGCTCGTGGACGGAGAAGCCGCGAGCCTGGTTTTATTTGATGAAAGCTCCGCGAAATTGCGTTTCGCGATTGCCCTCGGTCCCAAGCGCGCGGAACTGACCGGCGCCACTGTAGAATCGGGTGAAGGCATAGTCGGCTGGGCGCACAAGCATGGCCGATCCCTCATCGTCAACGATACCGGCTCGGATGAGCGTTTTTCGCCCGACATATCGCGATCCATCGGTTTCCCTGCCCATTCCATTCTCGCCGTTCCCATGAAGGTGCGGGAAAAGGTTGTGGGCGTGATCGAGGTCGTGAACAAGCGCGGCAAAAAATATTTCACCGAAGACGATTTGCAGTGGCTCGAAATCTTTGCCGTCCAGTCGGCGATAGCCGTCGAAAACGCGCGCTATTTCGAAAAGGCCAGAGATGAGATTTCCTTCCTGCGCACACAGGTTACCGAAGGTAAAGGCTGGCACGAACTCGTGTCGGTTTCCCGGGCCATAGGCGAAAAACTCGATCTTGTCGACCGGATCGCTCCGACCGACGCTTCCGTACTCATTCTGGGCGAAAGCGGTGTCGGCAAGGAACTTTTTGCGGAACGGCTGCACAGAAAGTCGCGCCGGGCCGAGGGCCCTTTTGTGCGGGTAAACTGCGCGGCCCTGCCTGAGACTCTTCTCGAGAGCGAGCTTTTCGGACACGTGCGAGGCGCCTTTACCGATGCCGTCCAGGATCGCAAGGGTCGATTCGAGATGGCCGACAAAGGCACGATTTTCCTCGACGAGATCGGCGAGATTCCTTTGCGCCTGCAGTCCAAGCTCCTGCGTGTCCTTCAGCAGAAAAGCTTCGAAAAAGTCGGCTGCTCTGAATCGACCTGCGTCGACGTGCGCGTGATCGCCGCCAGCAACCGCGACCTGGAAGCACTCGTGGAAAAACAGGAGTTTCGCGCCGACCTGTATTACAGGCTCAATGTCATGCCTTTGCATATTCCGCCCCTGCGCGAAAGACCTGAAGACATTCCGGTATTGGCCGAACATTTCCTGCGCCGGTTCTGCCACGAAACCAATAAGCGGATTTCCGGCTTTTCGGAAGCCGCCTCCCGGCTCATGCAATCATATGCGTGGCCGGGGAACGTCCGCGAGCTCGAAAACGCCGTCGAAAGGGCGGTGGTGATGGCTTCGGGCGACCTCATCGGCGCACAGGATCTCATGGTGGGTTCCAAGGCCGCTGATGTCGAAGAATTCCGCGGCAAGACTCTCAAGGACGCCCTGAACGTTTTCAAAAAAAATTTCCTGCGCAAAGCCCTCGAAGCGAATCGCTGGAACCAGACCGAAACCTCGAAACAGCTCGACATCCAGCGCACCTATCTTTCCCGCCTGGTCAAAGAACTGGATATTGCACATCCCAAGGAGTAACCCGTGGATACCAAAGTGAAACCCTCCAAGGCCGCGAAGGTCGAGGAAAAGACCTTCGTTCAGAAACTGTCCGAGTATGTCCGCAAACACAGGAAAATTCTTATCGCAATTTCCGCCGTCATCGTAGCCGCCGTGCTTGCGATCGGTATTTATAGCGTCGTCTCCAATTCACGCGCGGAAAAAGCCGCGGAAGCCATGGAAACCGCCCGTACGAACATTACCGCCTGGAGTGGTGAAGCCGACGAGGCCAAAAAAACCGAACTTAAAACCGCTCTGGTTGCCGAACTCGAAACCCTGGCGAAGAAGTGGCCGCGTACGTTCTCCGCGCAGGAAGCGCTGTTTGCGAAAGCAGGCATTTCTTTGCAGGATAAAGATTACGAAGGCGCCGAAAGCGGGTATTTGGCCGCGGCCGACCGCCTGCCCAAAACATACCTTGCTCCGATCGCCCTCGAGGCCGCGGCCGTCGCTGCGGAAGAGCGGGGTGCCGCGGACAAAGCCGTCGAGTACTACGGCAGGATTGTGGCCAACTACAAGGAACTCGCGCCGAATACCGCGCATGCCTACTTCTCGCTCGGCCGTCTCGCCGAGGGCAGGGCGGAATGGAGCGTGGCCCTTGAAAACTACGAAAAGCTAAGCGCCGACCATCCTGATTCCGATTGGACAAAGCTCGCCAAGGACCGTATAATCTTCATCAAGGCTTCCGGCCTGGTGAAATAAATATCACGGCGAACGGCGTTGGGCGCA
>JBDKUJ010000306.1:0-5386 GCA_039679665.1 Rectinema sp.
TATGACGTCTGCAAACTCACGATGGACGGCAAGTTCCCCGGTGGTCTGACTAACCTTTATTCCATCGCGAACAAGGGCGTTGGCATCCCCGACAAGAACCCCAACCTTTCCGCCGAAATCGTCGCGAAGGTAAGGGAATTCGAAGCGCAGATCGCGTCCGGCAAGCTCAAGGTTTCCGAGATCCCCGCGAAGTAATTGCGATTCCATTCGCTGTGATCGGGCCGTCCCCCAGGGGGCGGCCTTTTTTTTGCCCTTTCTTTTTTGCCTCCCTGTCCTTGTCGGCCTCGTCGTAAAAGTCGCGTGTTTCGCATGCTCCAGGGCATCGCCCACCGGGGGAATGTGGTTGCCGAAGCCTGCCGGAATCGTGATATACTGAACCATTCAACGGAACTGGGGGCGCACGGTGGGTTTTGTCATCGAGATGCTCGGCATCACCAAAGATTTTCCCGGCATCAGGGCGAACGATGACGTCACCCTGCAAGTCGAGGAACGGAGCATCCACGCTCTCCTGGGCGAAAACGGAGCCGGCAAGTCCACGCTCATGAGTATTCTTTTCGGGCTGTACCTGCCGGACTCAGGATCGATCCGCATCCGCGGCAAGGAAGTCCATATCACCGATCCGAATGCGGCCACCGCCCTCGGCATCGGCATGGTACATCAACATTTTAAGCTGGTGCATAACTTTACGGTTACCGAAAATATCATCCTCGGCCAGGAGCCGGCCAAAGGTCCGCTCATCGACATCCGCAAAGCTGAAATGAAGGTCGAGAACATTTCCAGGCTGTACGGCCTGGCCGTAGATCCGCGCGCCAAGATCGAAGACATTTCGGTGGGCATGCAGCAGCGTGTAGAGATTCTGAAAATGCTGTATCGCGATGCGGAAATCCTCATTTTCGATGAGCCGACAGCCGTCCTCACTCCCCAGGAGATTCGCGAACTCATACAGATCATGCGCAGGCTCACGGCCGAGGGGAAGACGATCATCCTCATCACGCACAAGCTGAAGGAAATCAAGGAAGTCGCCGACGTCTGCACGGTCTTGAGGCGCGGAAAATGCATCGGCACGGTCAATGTCGCCGATACATCCGAAGAACGGATGGCTGAAATGATGGTCGGTCGCGAAGTCAATTTTCACGTCGAAAAAGGCCCGGCGAAACCCGGCGAAGTGCTGCTTCGCATCGAGAACCTGAACGTCAAGAACCAGAAAGGCGTGCTCGGCGTCAAGAATTTTTCGCTGGAAGTGCGTGCAGGCGAAGTGCTGGGTCTCTGCGGCATCGACGGCAACGGCCAGACGGAACTGGTCCATGCGATCACCGGCCTCGACAGGGTGGAGTCAGGCCGCATTTTGCTTCGCGACCGCGACATCACCAATCTCTCCATCAAGGAGCGCAGCGATCTCGGTCTGGGGCATATTCCCGAAGACCGCCATCGACACGGTTTGATCCTCGATTTCAACCTCGACGAAAACCTCATCGTTCATAATTACTACAAGAAACCCTATGCCCACTTCGGTTTCATGGATAAAAAGGCGATCCGCCGGAATGCGGAGCGCCTGATCCGCGAATTCGACGTACGCTCCGGCGAGGGGCCGGCGACGCCGACCCGCTCGATGTCGGGCGGAAATCAGCAAAAAGCCATTGTCGCCCGCGAAGTGGACCTTTCGTCCGATGTATTCGTCATCGCCCAGCCGACGCGGGGGCTGGATGTCGGCGCCATCGAGTATATCCACAAGCGCATCATCGCCGAACGCGATAAAGGGAAGGCGATCCTGCTCGTATCGCTGGAACTGGACGAAATCATGGACGTATCGGATCGCATAGCCGTAATACACGGTGGAGAAATCGTGGGCATCGTGGAAGCGCAGGGTGCGGACGAGAACGAGCTCGGCCTTATGATGTCGGGTTCCCTGAGGAAAACCGCGAAACGGAAAGAGACCGCGGCGGCAGGAGGCCGGCAATGACCAAGCGCAGCGAAAAGATCGTTCTGCCCCTGATTTCCGTCTTCCTCGGATTCTTTATCGGCTCGATCATCATCATCGCCACGGGAAGATCGCCTGCAGTGATGTTCACTGCGATGATACGCGGCATTTCAGGCCTGGACATCAAGGGTGAACTTCCGTTCAACCCCCGCTATATCGGCGAATTCGTCGTCCAGTCCATGCCGATCATACTCACCGGCCTTTCCTTCGCCTTTGCGGCCCGGACCGGCCTTTTCAGCATCGGAGCCGAAGGCCAGCTCATGGCCGGGTCGCTCGCGGCCACCGCGGTCGCCCTCCTGGTCCATGCGCCGAAGTTCATCCATCTTCCCCTCGTGCTGCTTGCGGGCATCGTGGCCGGGGCGCTCTGGGGCGCGATTCCCGGTCTTCTGAAGGCGAAATACAACGTGAGCGAAGTCGTCGTGACGATCATGCTCAATTACGTCGCGCTTCACCTCAACAACTACACGATCCTCAACATTTTCGGTTCTGTGGACAGGGTCAAGACTGCCGAATTCTCCGAAACCGCGCTTTTGCACAGCCCCTTCCTGGAGAGCATTACACGGAATTCGCGCCTCAACTGGGGCTTCATACCGGTCATCATCGCGCTGGTCATATACTCCCTTGTCATCAACAAAACAACATTCGGGTACTCGCTTCGGGCGGTGGGCTTCAACAAGGAAGCCGCGCGTTACGCGGGCATGAAAGTGAACCGGAATACCGTGTTGTCGTTGACCATAGCGGGGGCCTTCGCCGGACTCGCGGGCGCGATCATCACTACGGGAACCTTCAACTTCGGGCGGGCCATGTCCGCCGCTGAGGGGTACGGCTTCGACGGCATCGCCGTGGCTCTCGTGGGCGGCAACGAAGCGATCGGAATTTTATTCTCGGGCATGCTTTTCGGCATGCTCAAAGCCGCGCAGCCCCTGATGCAGTCGCAGGGGATACCGCGCGAAATAACCGGAATCATCCAGGCTTCGATCGTGCTTTTCGTCGCGATGCAGTTCGGTATAAAGATGGTCATCGACAAGCTGAAGGGCCATAAAGCCAAACCCGAGTCGGTCGGAGAAGGAGCGGCGACATGAGCTTCAGCCTGTTGCTCGAAATGATACCCATCGCCCTCATGTTCGCCACGCCTATCATCATCGCGGCGTTGGGCGGGCTTTTCAGCGAAAGATCGGGCATCGTAAACATCGCGCTCGAAGGCACGATGCAGATCGGAGCTTTCGCCGCCGCCACAGTAACCGTCCTCTTGGAGCCGACCACACCGGGCGCCGCCTGGATAGGTCTGGGGGTAGCTGTCCTCGCGGGCATTCTGTTCAGCTCCCTGCATGCGTTCGCCAGCATCAATCTTAAAGCGAATCAGACGATCTCGGGCACCGCCCTCAACATTCTTGCGGGCGGACTCACCGTCTATCTCTGTCAGATCATTTTCCACCAGCAGAGGACACGGGCCTTTTCCAACGGGATGCAGAAGATCACGGTTCCTTACCTTTCCGATATTCCTGTTTTGGGAAAGATGCTGTTCTTCGAAAATTACCCGACTTTCTTCGTGGCCATCGGCCTCGTTCTGCTGACCTGGTTTCTCGTCTACAAAACGCCTTTCGGTCTGCGCCTTCGCGCCTGCGGCGAAAACCCGCAGGCGGCCGCCAGCATGGGTATCAGTGTGAAGGGTATGCGGTATTTCGGCGTTCTCGCTTCGGGCGCACTCGCCGGGCTTGCGGGCGGCGTCATGGTGCTTACCGCGGATATCCAGTACACATTGTCGTCCATTCACGGTACGGGCTTCATCGCCATGGCGTCGTTGGTGTTCGGCAAGTGGAATCCCTTCGGCGTTCTCGGCGCGGGCCTTTTCTTCGGATTCTCGACCGCGTTGTCGTTGTATGCGAAGGACATCGTTTTTCTCGCCGCTTTGCCGCAGGAGTTTTTCTACCTTCTGCCCTATGTATTGACCATCATCGCCTTGTGGATGTTCGCCGGCAAATATGTCGGACCGAAGGCTTCCGGGGAAATTTACGACGCCGGCAAGCGCTGAAATCCGTATTCCGGCCGGCGGGAGGGCGCCCTAATGTCCTACCCGATCGAGGACAAGATCGTCATTGCGATCGCATCCTCCGCCCTGTTCGATCTCTCCGAATCCGATTCGGTGTTCAAAGCCGAAGGAGAGGCCGCATACAGGGCGTGGATGTATTCGCGGAGGGACGAACCCCTCGATCCGGGCATGGCCTATCCTTTCATCAGGCGCTTCCTTACGCTGAATAGGGGCTATCCGGCGGGGGAAGGCCCTGCCGAGGTGGTTCTCCTTTCCAAAAACGATCCCGAAGCAGGCTTGCGCGTTTTCCGTTCCATCAAGGAACTCGGACTCGACATCATACGGGCGGCGTTCCTGGATGGCCGTTCTCCGTATGCCTATCTGCCCGCGTTCAACGCTTCGCTCTTTCTTTCGGCCGATCCCCGGGATGTCGAAGCGGCCATCGCCGCTGGTTCGCCCGCCGGTCGGGTTCTTTCGCCCGGCCCCGACGCCGATTCGGCGACCGATTCCGAAGACGACGAGCTGCGCATTGCGTTCGATTTCGACGGTGTGGTGGCCGACGATGAAGCCGAGCGGGTATACCGCTCGGCGGGAGGACTTGCGGCCTTTTCCGAATCGGAAGTTTCCAAGGCGGCTTTGCCGCTGGACCCGGGGCCGCTCAAGGATTTTTTCGTGAAATTGGCCGCACTGCAGCGGCATGATGAAGCGATACGCAGTCCTGACGCTGCACCCCGGGTGCGCACCGCGCTTGTCACTGCCCGCAACGCGCCCGCACACGAGCGGGTGGTCACATCCCTTGCCTCCTGGGGGCTTCGCGCAGACGAGACATTTTTCCTCGGTGGCATCGAAAAGCGCCGGATCCTCGAAGTATTCAAGCCACACCTCTTTTTCGACGACCAGATGTCGCATCTTGCCGCAGCCTGGGGTTCCGCCGTCTGCGTGCATGTGCCATTCGGGATCGCGAACCGCTGATTTCCGTTGCGTCCTTCGCCAATCGATAGTACAACCCATATATACTGGCATATTTTAGGGGAGGGCGCGGTCATGATAGATTCGAGTTCGCTCCAGAAGTATTCACTGTTCGGCGGGGTGCTTCCGGAACAGATCGAAAAGATCAAACCGCTTTTCGGCACCCAGTTTTTCGAAAAAGGTCAGTCGGCGATGCGCGAAGGCGAGCCCAACGACCGGATTTTTTTCCTAATGAGCGGCAAAGTGGAGATAACCCGTCAGGGAGTGTCGATCGTCACCCTCGGAGAGGGCGAAACCTTCGGAGAAATGGAACTTCTGGACACCATGCCTGCCATCGCCACGGTAAGAGTGCTCGAACCGAGCGAAACCGTGACAATTACCAACCGCGCGGTCTATGAAATCTTCAAGAT
>JBDKUJ010000307.1:0-7099 GCA_039679665.1 Rectinema sp.
TGTCGGTGAACACCGCCAACCCCGGTTTCATGATCGACGCGGTCCGCGAACTGCGCGCGGAATACGGAAGCGAGGTGCATTTTGCGCCCGGTTTGAGCAATGTGTCCTTCGGTCTGCCCAAGCGCAACGTAATCAACCAGGTTTTCGCCTGGCTCTGCCTGCAGGAAGGCTGCGACGGCGGCATTGTCGATCCGGCGCAGATCAACGACAGGACGCTCGCGGCGATCGATTTCGGCGTTCCGGCCTATGCGCTGGCGCGCGACTTACTGCGGGGCGAGGACGAGTACGGCATGAACTGGATCACCGCCTGTCGCGACGGCCAGGCTTGAGGAGGATACTGTGGGACGGCACATCGAACAGAAGATCTACCATGTCGAAATACTTCCGCCCAAACAGGATACGGAAAAACTGGACGCCGGCCTCGAACTCTTCGCGTCGAAGTTCGCGAGGGTGATGGAGGGCGGCTACTGCGCCTGTATCACGGACAACGCGATGGGCAACCTCGCTTTCCAGGGCACCGAGATGATCAAGGAACTGGGCCTCGAACCGCGCGAAAACCAGGTGATGATCCATCTGAATACCTTCCATACGAAAACGGACCTCGACCAGATTCTCTCCGACTGCAGGGAATTGGGCATCAGGGATCTCCTGGTCATCTCGGGCGACGGCTCCGACCGCCTGCCCCGACTCGCCCCGAAGGATATCGACGCGACCGGCGTCGAGGCGGTGACCTCCGTGGAGCTGCTTCGGTATATCCGTCGGGAGCATCCGGGCTGGTTCAAGCTCGGCGTCGCTTTCAATCCCTACGAACCCGAGGAGCACGAGTTCGAGAAAATGCACCGGAAACTCGCCGCGGGCGCGACGTTCGTCATCACCCAGCCCGTCATCGGGCGGCACCCCGTCGTCGACAAGCTTCTGGCGACCTTTCCCGACCTGCCCGTGACCGTCGAAGCCTGGATGAGCAAGAAACTCGAACTCCTTTCCGAGGCGGTGGGCTACGAAATCCCGCAGGGCACACCCTACGACCCATTCGCCAATCTCGCCGAACTCCACGCGAACTACCCCGACTGCGGTGTGTATCTCGCGCTCCTTGGATTCAAGACGCAGTTCGATCTGATCAAAGGAACCTGGAAGTGAGGGACCGGGCATGAAAATCGTAGTGTGCATCAAACAGGTTCCCGGCACGACGGACGCCAAAATCGACCCCGAGACCAAGCGCATCGTCCGCGAGGGTATCTCCGCGGTGACGAATCCCTTCGATGTCTATGCGGTGGAAGAGGCCGTCAGGATCAAGGAAAAGCTGGGCGGCGAAGTGGTCGCCCTGTCCATGGGGCCACCCCGCGCCGACATGGTGCTGCGCGAAGCCCTCTCCGTGGGCGCGGACAGCGGTATACTCCTGAGCGATCGCGCCTTCGGAGGCTCGGACACCTGGGCCACGGGCTACGCGCTCGCCAATGCCATAAAAAAAATAGGCGGCGTGGATCTCGTCCTGTGCGGCAAACAGGCGGTCGACGGCGATACGGCGCAGGTGGGGCCGGGCATCGCCGCCCAGCTGGACTGGCCGCAGGCGACCTATGCGATGGCGATCACCGACATCACCGACTCGGGGTTCGTCGTGAAGCGTATGCACGAGGACGGCTGGGACCTGTGCGGCATCGATTTCCCCGCCGTCGTGACGGTCGTCAAGGACATCAATCAGCCGAGAGTGCCGACCCTCAGGGGCAGACTCGCGGCGCAGAAGGTGCAGATCCCGGTGTGGACGGCCGCGGACATCGGCGCCGAACCCGGGAAGATCGGGCTGGACGGGTCGCCCACTCGCGTGGTCAAGACCGCGCCTCCGCCCATGCGCCACAAGGACAGTCTGAAAGTCGAGGGGACGGCCGCCGAGTGCGCCGCCGTCATCGTGCGCCAGCTCAGGCTCAAGAGCCTCGCGTGAAGGGACGGCAGCAATGATAGCGAACACCGGCGCTCTGCGGGGCGAGTACAAAAATGTGTGGGTCGTCGCGGAATTCCTGGACGGCGAAGTCCAGAAAGTCACTTTCGAGCTTCTCGGCGCCGCCCGCTTCCTGGCGGATGCGCGCAAATCGGAACTGTGGTGCGTGGTGCTGGGCGACGGCGCCTCGCGGGCGGCGAAATCCCTCATTGCGGGCGGCGCGGACGTGGCCCTCGTGGTGGACGATCCCCGGCTCGCGAAGTTCGTCGACGAGAACGAGGCCGCCGCCCTCGTGCGGCTCATCGAGGCGTACAAGCCCGAGATCGTGGTCTGCGGCGCGACGACCAGGGGCAGAGCCCTTATTCCCAGAGTGGCGGTGACCGCGAACTGCGGCCTGACCGCGGACTGCACGGGCCTGTCCATCGATCCCGAGAACGGCGACCTCCTTCAGACGCGTCCCGCGTTCGGCGGGAACATCATGGCGACGATCCGCTGTTCCAACCACCGCCCGCAGATGGCTACAGTCCGGCCCCGAGTCATGAACGCGCTCCCGCCGGACGCTTCCCGCAAAGGGCGGGTGGTCGTGGAGCGACTTCTCCCCGGCGACATCTCGACGCGAAAGCGCGTGCTGGAGGTGTTCCATGACTCCGAGAACGCGGTGAACCTGGCCGATGCCCGTTTCATCGTGTCGGGCGGCCGCGGGCTCAAGGGGCCCGAAGGTTTCGCGCTGCTCAAGCGGCTCGCGGACGCCTTGGGAGGGGCCGTCGGGGCGAGCCGGGCGGCGGTGGACTCGGGCTGGATTTCCTACAGCCACCAGGTGGGCCAGACGGGGCAGACCGTGCAGTCCACCGTGTACGTGGCCTGCGGCATATCGGGCCAGATTCAGCATCTCGTGGGGATGCAGTCCTGCGATTACATCATCGCCATCGACAAGAGTCCGGATACGCCCATGATGCAGCTGGCCGATCTCGCCGTCGTGGGGGATCTGTACGAGGTGATTCCGGAGATGCTGCGGGAGCTGGCGGCCACCTGACCCCCGGGGGCTACCTGACCCGGCGGCCACCCGAACACGGGGGCCACCTGCCCCGGAGGCGGCTCAGTCGCGCCTGGCTTCGAACACCCGCTCGTGGTCGTACGTCGCCTCGATGTGCTCCCCGGGCTGTACGACAAGGAACTCAGTCTCGTCCCAATTGCCGGCCACGAGGGCGCGCAGGAGGCGCATCGATCCCGGGAGGAGCGTGAAGGTTTTCCCCTCGGCTTGCGCCTGGGCGCGCATGGCGTCGGCGTGGCCGAGCCCCGCCGTCTCGGGAATCTCGATGTAGCGGAGTTCGGTCTCCTTCGCCTCGGGGTGCAGCGTTTCCCATACATACGTCGCGTTCTCCTCGCCGTATTTCTCGACGAGTTCGGCGTACTCGAGCCCTATGCCGGAATATTCGCCGAGGGCCGAAGCGCGGAAATAGGTGGCGCCCCGCTCGATGTAGCCCGCCGAACTCCAGCGGGCGCTCAGCGAGTCGCCGAAGCGCGCGAGGAATTCGGCGCGTGAACCGAGGAGAATGGTGCAGCAGTCGTGCGCTCTCGCTATCACCAGGGGAATGCTGCCGGCGCGGATGCCGGCCAGTCCGTTCCCGCACAGGCCGTAGCCCAGCAGTATGGCGTCGTACCGTTCTCCACCGAGCGCGGACGACGCGCAGGCCGCGTCGATGCGCGGCTGGAGGCTGTCGCGGAGCGTGCCGGGCCTTTCGTGCAGGCCGAGTTCCATGAATTCAGGGTCCACCAGGTTGGGGCTCTGTGCGATGGCGATGCAGAGTTCCCGCTGGAAAACATTGCAGGAGATGAGTTTGTACCTTGCGGGATTCATAGCCATGATCATCCCTTTCCGCCCGGGCGGAATCCATGTCCGCCCAAGGCTCCGGTGCGATTCGATCCAGAATACCCTGTTGTGACCACGATTCCGATATGCGTCTTTGCGGATTTTACGCTTTCTTGGACAATTTTGGGACTTTCTTCCGGGATGCCTCCGAATAGCTGTTGCGCATCCGGGTTGCGATGGTAAATTCATAGAGGGAGCGGGGTCAATGCAGTACCTACTTACAGTGTCCGGACCGGATGGAGTGGGGGAAACGGTCATCGAAGGCGGCTCGACTCTCCTCGACGCTCTCATAGCGGCGGGCATGGACCACATGGAAGCTCCCTGCAGCGGCAAAGGGCTGTGCGGAAAGTGCCGTGTCCGGGCTTCGGGCGCGCTGTCTCCGCCCGAGCCGCGCGAGCGTGAACTCCTGTCCGAAGCCGAACTCGCCGCGGGACTCAGACTGGCCTGCCGGGCTCGCGCGCTGGGTGACGTGGCGATTCAACGCTCCGTGGCGGGAGAGGCGGCCATACTCGCGCGGGGCGTGAGTGTTGAAGTCGCGCCCGATTCTCCCTGCGTCGCCGTTCCGCTCGTACTGTCCGCTTCGACACTCGACGACCAGCTGGACGACGAGTCGCGTCTCCTGCGGGCGCTGGCGGGCGTCCTCCCGGGCGGCCGCGCCCCCTCCTCGATCCGGTTTTCAGCCCTGGCTCCTCTCTCCGCGGCACGCGGCCCTTCCGGCCTGACGGCCATCGTGGCGGGCACGGAGGTGCTCGCCGTGGAACCGGATTCGCGGCCGCGGCGCAGGTTCGGCATCGGCGTGGATATCGGCACTACCACCGTGGTCGCGCATCTCGTCGATCTGGCTACCGGCGAGCGGCTGGGGCACCGCTCGGCGGTGAACGACCAGCGCGCTTTCGGAGCGGACGTCATCTCGCGCATCGCCGCGACGATCGAGCGCCCGGACGGCCTGGCCGAGCTCCGGGGCCGCATCGCCTCCCAGATAGGCGGGATGGTGCACTCTCTGGCGCGGAGCGCCGGGGCGGCGCCTGCCGACATTCTGACGCTGGCCGTGGCCGGCAACACCACGATGCTGCACCTTCTGGCCGCGGTTCCGCCCGCGGCCATAGCGGTCGCCCCCTTTCCCGCGGTATTCACCCGGGCGCGCGCCTGCTCGCCCCGCGATCTGGGGCTGGACCTGCCCGAATCCTGTGCCGTCTTCCTCCTCCCCGGCGTTTCCGGATATGTGGGCGCCGACATCGTCGCCGGCATCATGGCGGTGGGTATGGCGGAGCGCCGCGAAACGGCCCTGCTCCTCGACATAGGCACGAACGGCGAGATCGCCTTGGGGAGCGCCGACGGCATCCTCTGCTGCGCCACGGCCGCGGGGCCCGCCTTCGAAGGCGCCGGCATCGAGATGGGCATGGGCGGAGTCGCGGGAGCGGTGGACTCGGTGTGGACCGACGGGAGCAATCTCGGTTCGACGACCATCGGCGGCGAGCCGGCCCTCGGGCTGTGCGGATCGGGCGTCATCGACGCGCTCGCCGTGTTCCTCGACTGCGGGCTCGTCGACGCCACGGGCCGCGTCGCGGATGCGGAAGAGGCCGCCTTCCTCCCTGCGGGCATCGCCTCGCTGCGACGCGAGGGCGGCCCCCGCCTCTATGTCGATCCGGCTGCGGGGATATACCTCTCGCAGGGGGACATCCGGCAGATCCAGCTGGCGAAAGCGGCCATCGCCGCGGGGATCGAAGTACTCCTCGCCCGGGCGGGCAAGAGCGCTGGCGACATCGACAGGGTCTACCTGGCCGGCGGCTTCGGCAGCGCCCTGGACCTGAAAAGCGCGATCAGGATCGGTCTCCTTCCGCGGGAACTGCGCGACCGCGTCGTCGTCGCCGGTAACACCGCGGGGGAGGGCGCCGTGGCCGCCTGTCTTTCCCGGGACAGACTCGCCGAATGCGACCGCATACGGGAACTGTGCTCGTATGTCGAACTGTCCTCGAGGCCCGACTTCAACGCTGCGTACGTGGAACATATGATGTTTCCGGAGGCGAAATGAGCGACGCGCCCAATTCTTCCAGTCCCGTCCTGGACGTGCTCGCCGCGCTCAAAAAGCTGGAGCACTACTGCCGTGCCTCCGGCGTGGGCGCGCACATGATCGACGACGAAGGTACCTTGCTGGGCGCGATCGATGCGTCGGGCCGCAGAGTCGCCTCCGAAGGTCCGATGGACTGCTGCTGCCCCCTGTGCGGCGTGACCGGCGAAGAGGATGCCCGGAGCGAACTGCGCGCCCAGCTTTACGGCGCGTACCAGGCCGAACGCTTCGGCGGCAAATACATTCATCTCTGTCCCCACTCCCTCCTCATCTGGACTGCGCCGATAGTGATCGACGGCGTACTCGCCGCGGCCTTCATAGGCGGTCCGGTGATGGTGCTCGACAGCGCGGAGATACTGGCCGACCTTGTGGATTCGGGGAAAATACCCCCCGAACGGGAGGCGGCCGCTCAGGCCGCGCTGGAAACACTTCCCCGCGTGCTTCCGCAGCGCGCCACGAGCCTGGCAGAGATTCTGGCGGACGTGGCGACCCTGGTCGGCGGCGCGGCGCCCGCCCGGCTCGAATCCGCCCTCCAGAGGGAAGAGCAGCAGGCGCGCATCTCGGAGTACATCCACGACCTCAAGGGTGCGTCGGAGTTCGCGGCCGCTCCGGCCTATCCCATAGAAAAGGAGCACGAACTCCTCAACTCCATCTCCCGGGGCGACAAGGGCGAATCGCAGCGCCTGCTCAACGAGATACTCGGTCACATCTTCTTTTCGAGCGGACAGGACCCCACTATCATAAGGGCGCGCGTGCTCGAACTCGTCGTACTCCTGTCCCGCGCCGCCCTCGAGGGGGGCGCCGACATCGAACGCATATTCGGCCTGAACTACACCTACCTCAACCAGATCCAGAAGATGCGCAGTGTCGAGGACATCGCGTACTGGCTGTCGCGCATCATGGTCCGGTTCACCGATCTCGTGTTCAACCTGAAGGACGTCAAGCACACGGACGTGATAATGAAGGCGCTCCGCTACATCAACGCGCGCTACACCGAGCCGATCACGCTGGACGAAGTGGCCGGCGCGGTCTTCCTGAGTCCGACGTATTTCAGCAAGATATTCAACGAAGAGATGAAGTGCCGCTTCACCACGTACCTGAACCGGCTGCGGATAGAGAAGAGCAAGATGCTTCTCAAGTCCGGGGACACGTCCCTCGTGGACATCGCGGGCCTTGTCGGTTACGAAGACCAGAGCTACTTCACCAAAGTGTTCAAGTCCATCGCGGG
>JBDKUJ010000308.1:0-2885 GCA_039679665.1 Rectinema sp.
CGGCCGACCTGCGGGATCTCGCCACTTGCGCAAGGCTTTCAAGGTCGAGAGAGCATCCGTCCAGAACAAGTTTTTCCATGGCGAGCAAGTATAGCACGGCTTTCTGGTTCGCGGGCGCATGACCGCGTTTCGGTCCTTGACTTTCCGCTTTGTTTTTAGGCCCGATTTTTCAGGCCCGAACAGGGGGGCCGGACTTCGGCTGGACAAGGTTTCATCGGTTCGCTACAGTGCCGCCATGAAGAAACAGCCCTCCTCCGGAGCGCAGACCGCCGGCCTTGCCGTAGCTTTCCTCTGGGGACTCACCTTTCTTTCGATCAAGGTCGCGGTACGCGAACTTCCGCCCATGACGCTCGCCCTGGCGCGATTCATTATCGCTTCCGCCCTTCTCCCTCTGATCGCCCTTGTCCTCAAGCAGAGCCTTGCGGTCCGCGTGCGCGACCTGCCCCTGCTGGCCGCCGGCGGCTTCGTGGGCGTTACGCTGTATTTTCTTTGCGAGAACAACGGCATTATGCTGCTTTCCGCCTCCGAAGCGTCGATCATCGTAGGCACCATTCCCGTCGTCACCCTGATAGCGGAAGTTGTCGTCTATCGGACCAGGCCCGGAAAGAGGGTCTGGGCGGGCGTGATCCTGTCATTCCTCGGGGTTTCGATAATGGTTCTGCGTTCGGAAGGCGCCACTACCTCGCCGCTGGGGTATGTGTACATGATAGGCGCCGCGCTCTCCTGGACGCTGTATTCCTTTTTGACCAAGCCTCTGTCGGGCAGATATCCTCTTCTTGCGCTGACTTTCTGGCAGATTTTTTTCGGCATGATTTTCTGCATACCGTTCGCCGTCGCCGAAAGGCCAGTCCTTGCGATGCCCTCCATGCCCGTCGTCCTGAATGTCCTTTATCTGGGAGTTTTCGGGTCGGCCATCGGCTATTGGCTCTATGTCGTGATGCTCGAAAGATTGGGCGCGGGCAGGGCGAGCGTTTTCATCAACCTGATTCCCGTTGTATCGGTCATCGCGGCCTTCATCGTGCTGGGCGAAAGGCTCGGCGCACTGCAGCTGGTCGGCGGAATCGCCGCGGTGGGGGGCGTCTATCTCGCGACGCTTTCGCCGCGCAGCGTACCCAAGTAAGCCATAGCTGGCTGGCACAGCCAGCTTGCCCAAAAGGCTCCAATTCGATATAATTTTAAGGCTTTTCCAAAAGTTGGAAGACTTTTGGAAAAGCTACCAGAACTTGCGGCATTTGCGCACGGTTTCGTAGAAACCGGAGCAAATGCGAGTCAATTTCAAAAGTAACCGATTTTTGAAATTGGCTCTTTCGGTTGGTTTTTCCCGTCCACCCGATCGTGGCGACCGGGGAAAAACAACCGGGTTCCCGTCGGGAACCCATCCCGCGACAGGAGGGCAATAATGCCGGATTCCGACTGTAGTCATAGTCGTTCGGAACCCCCGTCTACGTATTTACGAATGCCCCGGCGCGGGACGACCGCGCGCGCCTGATCGATCAGACGCGTTCGATTCCGAAACCCGCCTCCGGGGCCTTGCCGCGGCCGCGTGCCTGCGCAGGCACGAATTTTCCGTTCGCATGAATATGCGCCTGCGCATCCCGCCGCCGCTCGACCGGAGGAATATATGATCACCTATCGCAGCACCGAGGGCGGTCGCATCATTGCGACCAAGGCTCCGGGAAAGAATTGCTGGATCGACATCCGCAATCCCGACAGGGACGAGCTCGACATGCTCGAGCGCGACTACAAAGTAAATCCGGAACATCTCGTCGATATCCTCGATGTGGATGAACAATCGCGAAGCGAAAAGGAAGACAACTACACTCTCATAATCTGCCGTCTTCCCGTATTCAATGCCGGACAGGAAGTGCCGTATTTTACCGTACCCTGCGGCATCCTTTTCTATCCCGACCGGATTGTGACGATTTGCGGCACTGAAAATGAAGTGCTCGACGAAATGGCGGGCGGGCGCGTGAAGAATCTCGATACGATCAACCGCTCCGCCTTCGTGCTCCATCTTTTCGGTCGTGCCGCCATCGTATATCTGCGTTACTTGAAGGATATCAACCGGCGCACCACCGCGATCGAGCGCGAACTCGAAGGTTCCATCAAGAACCACGAACTCAGCCAGCTTCTGTACATGTCGAAGTCCCTTGTCTACTTCACGACGAGTATCAAGTCGAACGAAATCCTCATCGAGAAATTCCCCACCTCCCGCTTTCTCAAACTGGGCGAGGAGGAGGCCGAATTGCTCGAGGACGTCATGACGGACAACAAGCAGGCCATCGAAATGTCGGGCATCTATTCCGACATTCTCTCGGGAATGATGGACGCCTTTGCCTCGGTCATCTCGAACAACCTGAATATCGTGATGAAGCGGCTCAACGTGATAACGATCGTCCTGATGATCCCGACTTTCGTCGTGTCGATCTTCGGAATGAACGTGCCGCTGCCTCTCGTCGACAACCTGAACGCCCTTCCGATCATTCTGGGGATAGGTGGGGGAACGAGCCTCCTGGGTGCCTTCCTCTTGCGCGACAAGCCCAAACGCCGCAACAGGCCCCAATGGCGGCGCATCAAGGAGCCCAGGAAGCAGGCGGGTGTCGCCACTCTCGCGGTGCATGGCACTGTCATGGCGCGCAAGCCGTAACTTCACTTCGGCGGGGCCCGACAGAAAGGCCGGCGGAAATTTTTCCGCCGGCCTTTCTGTTGGGTTCTATTCAAGTGGCGGTTCAGCGGGAGGTCGACTCCAGTGCCGCCCAGGCGGCTTCCGCGTCTTTCGCATGCAGGAGTTTTTCGCGCACGATATCGTCGCCCAGTACCGTGCCGAGGCTGGCCAGAGCCTGCATGTGCGGAGCTTCGTCGTTGGCCGGGCTCGCGATCAGCGC
>JBDKUJ010000309.1:0-4201 GCA_039679665.1 Rectinema sp.
CTGGGCGCCGTGCAGGTGGGCGACGACGAGCTTTTCATCGAAGTGACGGGCAGCGACATGCCCTCCGTCTGTCTCACCGCATCCATAATGTCCTGCGATCTTTCGGACATGGGCTTTTCCATCGAGCGTGTCGAAGTGCGCTACCCCTACGACACGCCTTTGGGAAGGACAGTCGTGTTTCCCCATTATTTCCAGGACAGTCTGACTGTGGACCCAGGCCTGCCCAAAAAACTCCTGGGTATGCCGATAAGCGCGGAAAAAGCCGTCGCCGCGCTCCGCAAGATGGGTTGTACGGCGAACGTCGAAGACGGCGCAATCCTCGTGAATCCGCCCGAATACCGCAACGATTTCCTGCATCCCGTCGACGCGGTCGAAGACGTGATGATGGGCATGGGCATGGAAGCTTTTCCGCCCGAACGCCCCCGCGATTTTACGATCGGGAGACTGTCTCCGATCGAACAGCTTTCGCGCAGGGCAAAATCCGTTTTTGTCGGCTTGGGCTATCAGGAAATGATCTACAACTATCTCGGCTCGGGCAAGGAATACGCCGTCAAAATGGGCATAGACCCCGGGCAGGTTGTGAAGATTTCCAATCCCATGAGCGAGAATTACGAATATGTGCGGAATTCGCCCCTGCCCGGGCTGCTCGGTACCGAATCCGTATCGGCTGGCGCTGTGTATCCGCACCGTACCTTCGAGATCGGCAAAGTAGCCCTGAAGGACCCGGACGAAAATCAGGGCGTCGCGACGAGACAATACGCCGGTTTCCTCAATACGCATTCCGAAGCCGACTACAACGAATCGGCTTCCCACCTCTCCGCCCTGATGTATTATCTCGGCAAGGAATTCAGGCTCGCCCAGGGGAATGATACGCGTTTCATCCCCGGCAGGCAGGCCGAAGTGTTTGTGGACGGCAGGAAAGTGGGCATATTCGGGGAAGTGCATCCCGCCGTTCTGGAAGCCTTTGGGTTGACCGTTCCCGCCTCGGGCGGCGAAGTCGATCTGGATCTCCTGCTGTAGCGTCGCCTGAGCTCTGTTTCAGGGCAGACAGACGGGAATCAGACGGTTTCGAGCATCGCTTCGACGGTCGTCGGCAGGGCGAAGGCGGCGCGGTGCATCGAGTCGTTGTACCAGCCGGCGCGGGCGCCTTCCGTCTTCCATCTCGACGATGGGGGCGTTGCGGTCGGATCGAATGTCTTGGCGGCGAATCCGAAAATTCTGTCGCGCTCACAGCTCAGACGGCCGGGAGCCCGATAGGGTTTGAAGACCGGGAACAGGCGCCGCACTTTTCCCACTACAGAACCGGTCTCCCTCAGTGCCGATTTCGGATCGGCGGGGCCGCAGTCGCATGCGAGAACACCGTCGCCGGTAAGCAGACGGAAACAATCGCAAAAGAACGACTGCGGGAAGGAAAGGGAGCAGAGCGGCGCGACCGGATCGATTATCACTACATCGAAGCGGTCCCTGCAGTCTCTGGCGAAAATCGATGCATCGGCGCTCGAAACACGGAGTCGCTGGTCCGAAAACGCGGAATGCGCCGTCGGGAACCAGGCTGCCGCGGTTTTGGCGACTGTTTCATCCAGCCCCGCGACAGTGACCGATTCGAGTGATGGGTAGGAAAGCAGGAGTTCCAGCGAAGCTCCGTCCGAACCGCCGAACAGCAGCGCCGCTTTGGGCGCCGGATGGGCATTCATGGCAGGATGGACGAGCATCTCATGGTAAGGCGATGGCTGGAGTGATCCGCGGAGCGGCTTGTCCTGTGCGAGCAGGATAGTCCCGTATGTTTCCGTTTCAAGCGCCCAAACATCATTCGAGGAATTAGGGAAGTCCGTGCCGCCGGAAGGTCTTGTGGCGGCAGAAGGTTCTCTTTCGCCGGAATCTCTGGCCGGTCCTCCCGACTGCAGCACGCGACGCACCGAAACACTCGTTTCAATGCCCTGACTCTCGCTCCATACATGCCAGAACGCCATCGTTTCCCCCCGATTCTGTATAGGTAGCGGGGCGATTCGTGTCAAGGAGCGCAGAGTTTTGAAGCGCCGCGCCTTTCCGCGCGCGTTGTATGCTCTGGGGGTGGAGCATGGAAATATATGCGCACGAACCGTCCGGCTATGAAGGTTTTCTGGTACGGGTTGAGGTCGATATGCGGCGGGGTATTCCCGGCATGGATCTGGTCGGGTTGGCCGCCGCTGCGGTCCGCGAGTCGCGGGAGCGGGTTCGGGCCGCGATGCGCAATTCGGGATTCCTTTTTCCCCAGGACAGGTTGCTCATCAATCTGGCGCCGGCCGATCTCCCCAAGCGCGGAGCGGCGTACGATCTTCCCATCGCGATAAAAATCCTCTCGACGGCAAGCCTTGTGCCGGATTGCGGAAGGGCTGTACTCGCGTTGGGCGAACTCACCCTGGACGGATCGGTGCGGCCGGTCCGGGGCGTACTGCCTGCGGTGCAGGCAGCGCTAAAGGCAGGAATCAGGATTTTTTTGGTGGCGGAGGAAAATCGCGCCGAAGCCGAGGCTTCGGGAAAAGGTGCGGTGTATCCAATATCGAGGCTGGAAGAACTTGCGCAGATCATGGCCATGATCAGGGACGGAAGGAAAGCGATTCCTTCCATGGAGCCGGGGATGAAGCGTCAGGCCGGGCCGGTGGACGAAATGGACTTTTCCGATTTTCGGGGAGGCGAAGAGCTTTTGCGGGCGCTGGCCGTTGCCGCCGCAGGCAGGCACAACATTCTGCTGTTCGGGCCGGTGGGCGGCGGAAAAACCATGGCCGCCATGCGTTTCCCTTCCATTTTGCCCGATCTTTCCGAACAGGAGGCGATCGCGCTTTCTTCAATAAAATCCCTGGCGGGGCTTATCGCTCCGGGGGAAGCGGTTTCTTTCCGTCCGCCGTTCAGGGCTCCACATCATTCGGCCACTCTCGAAGGAATGGTAGGAGGTGGCCAGCCCATACATCCGGGCGAAATCAGCCTTTCCCACAAGGGTGTCCTTTTCCTCGACGAAACGCCCGAATTCAAGCGCGACGTGCTCCAATCCCTGCGCGAACCCATGGAACAAGGGCAGATCGCGATAGTACGGGCGGGCAGGGCGGCTCGATATCCCTCCGATTTCCAGCTGTTTCTCGCGGCCAATTCCTGCCCCTGCGGCAATGCCGGAAGGCCGGGCAAAACCTGTGTCTGTTCGGACAACGAAATCCAGCACTACTGGCGGCGCCTGGGCGGGCCGCTTCTGGACCGGGTCGACATGCGCATTCCTGTGTTCCCTCCCGGCCCCGATGCCTTGATGCGGGAGCCCTCATTTTCTCTGGAAGATACAAAAAGGAGCGTAAGGGATGCCGTAACGCTTCAGTTCAAGCGCTCGGCTTCGTCCGGGGGGTACCTGAACGCCAAAATCCCGCCCGGGGCGATCACCTCGCTCTGCCGGCTCGACACAAAGGCGCGACGTGTCCTAGATGCGGCTGTCGTCGAAGGGAAACTGTCGGCCCGCGCCTGTCATTCAGTCCTCAAAGTGGCGCGTACCATAGGGGACATGAAAAAAGCCGAAACGATCGACGAGGAGGCGATGCTGCTGGCCATCGTGTATCGCCAAAGCGGCCCCGGCGGAGGGGTCTGGCCTTCGCCGTAAGCATGAATGTAGTGCCTTTATGTTCATTTCCCGATTTTTTCCCCGCCATCCTGTTGACACTCTTCGGGCTCTTCGGCTAGGTTCATGCCCGCGCCGAAAAGCCGAAAGGCAGCTCGGGCGTTTTTAGGCTCGATGCGGTTTTCGACCGTCAGGGCTTAAAAAAAAGATGAAAAAGCCGTTCAGTATCTTGACAGCAGGGTACAAGGTTTGATAGGTTCATCGAGCGCTCTAGAGCACTTTGGAAGCCGGACGGTTTTCGGGGTGCGGGAAAGCTCCTGAAGAGGGGTAGGGTGCAGTCGCTTCGGGGTGTGTTTGCGGGTACGCGGCACATATGATTCGGGGCGGTGGTCATTCACAGGAATCAGGGATGGGACAGAGCGAGGTGAGGTTTTTTCAAACCTTCGGGTTTGAGAGGACTTTTGCGTACGTTGCGGAAGCGACGTGCGCTACATGGGGCACGCGAAGCGTGTTTCATGAGGCATCGAATGCCGGTCTTCCTTTTGATAAGGGAGACGAATGATAGATTCTTTATGATATCCCGCGGGCGCAAGCCCGTTGGAATATATCATGGAGAGTTTGATCCTG